>CAYGHY010000266.1:0-4040 GCA_964349435.1 uncultured Oscillospiraceae bacterium | reverse complement strand
ATTTTTTGATTGGCAAATAGCTGCCAATGAGGCAGCGGCAGGAAAATTTCAGTTTATAGAAAATGAACATGTGTTCATTGGCATCTTAAGTCTTGGAAAATTGCTCATGTTGAACCCGGATAAATCAGGACTAAAGTCGCAAGAACGTCAGGCAGTGCAAGTGGAATATGACCTTATAGAGGATTTGCTTCGCGAGGTTGAAATCGATTCTACTCAACTCAGACGCCAGCTTCGGGAAAAACTGGGGGATGGGAATTATGAGCGCACTGAAAAAGTTGTCCACCGAAGTGAGGGATGTAAAAGGGTCTTTAAACGCACAGAAGAGCTTGCGGCATCTTCAAAAGAGAGATCCTGCCTTCATCTTTTTGCCGCCATAATGGAAGCCCCCCAAGGGATTATTAGTCAAGTAGTGAATGCGGCAGGTACTAAACCAGCCGATTTGCAAGAACGTGCTCTCGCCTTTATGGATAGCTGGCAAAAGGCGGACAGGAAGCCAGTTGAAGTTTACCCTGGTGAGCACAAAGTGACCCGGACGGGCACTCATTATCTTGTTCGGTATGGGAGGGACCTCACTCTTGAAGCGCAGGAAGGAAAACTGGGTCCATTTATTGGTAGACGAAAAGAGCTTCTGAACGTGATTCAAACTCTTGCTCGTCGTTCTAAGAATAATCCAGTACTTGTGGGTGAAGCTGGAGTGGGTAAGACGTCAATTGTTGAGGCCCTGGCATTAAGGATTACGGAGGGTAAAGACCCCCAAGTATTGGCTGGAAAGAGGATCATCGAGATAAACATCAGTGCTTTGGTGGGTGGGACCAAATATCGAGGGGAGTTTGAAGAGAGGCTTTCTCGAATCATTGAGGAAGCCCGTGCGCACCCTGAGGTGATTGTCTTTATTGATGAATTGCATAATGTTATAGGCGCTGGCCGAGCTGGTGGGAGCATGGACGCAGCCAATCTCATGAAGCCAGCCCTTGCCCGCGGAGACTTGAGATGTATCGGAGCTACTACGATCGGAGAATATCGGCGCTATATTGAAACAGACCCGGCATTGGAGCGTCGATTTGAGAAGATTGTTGTTAATGAGCCAAATTCGGATGAGTCCCTGGAAATGCTTGAAGGCATTCGGCCTAAATGGGAGAAACACCACGGGGTCAGAATTACCGATAAGGCTCTGCAAGCAGCAGTAGATCTCTCTATGCGATTTGATGTTGATCATCAGTTGCCTGACAAGGCTATTGACCTGGTGGATAAAGCAGGAGCTCGGACACGCATACCTTTATTGAGTGGGTGGATAGAAGGGGATGAGACTAAGCCGTTGGGTGGCACTAATGGAGACGGTGGCCAGAGAGAGGTAACAGAGGTAACAATTGCACAGGTTCTTTCAGAAAAAATGGGTTTGCCACTGGAGATCATCACAGGCCATATAGAAGGAATGAAGCAATCTCGGCTATTCGGGCTAGAATCGTTTCTAAAAAAGAGGATCATTGGTCAGGACGAAGCAATAAATCTCGTCCGCCAAAGACTTCTCATGAGCCACACAGGTTTAGCAAAAAGGCGTGGTCCTCTTGCGGTATTCCTTTTCCTCGGACCCACTGGAGTTGGAAAGACAGAATTGGCAAGATCTCTGGCAGAATTTCTTTTTGGAAGTGATTTGCACCTGACACGGTTTGATATGTCTGAATTTATTGAAGAACATAGTGTTGCCAAACTGATTGGGTCGCCGCCTGGTTATGTTGGATATGAGGAAGAAGGACAATTGACCGGGCGACTGCGGACGAAGCCTTATTCAGTTGTTCTTTTTGATGAAGTCGAGAAAGCCCATCAAAGAGTTTTTGATTTGTTCCTTCAATTATTTGATGAGGGTCGCCTCACTGATGCAAAAGGCAGGACTGCGGATGCAAGAAATGCCATCTTTATTATGACTTCGAACATTGCTGTAGATAAGCATAGCAATAAAATAGGGTTTGGAAACCAGGATAATATGGACTTAAAGGCAACCGCCCTTATGGAGGTTAAAAAGTATTTTCGCACGGAATTTGTTAACCGTATCAACGAAATAGTTATTTTTGGGTCACTGAACGAAGAGCATGTAAAGCAAATCTTGAGGCCTATGCTGGCTGAGATTTGTGATAATGTTCAAACGAAACACAACATTATTTTAAATATTGGAGAGGAAGTTGAGCAGTTTGTGGCTCAAGCAGGTTATAGCCCGGAGTATGGCGCCAGAGAACTCCGCCGCGCGGTTGAACGGCTTATTCAAATCCCTCTGAGCAATTTAATTCTAAGTGGCGAGTTTGAAAAATGTACAAACTGGCAGGTGATTTGTGGTAGCGGAGGACTTTCTATAATTCCACTTTAAAATTCGTTAGCTTCACGTATGGTGAGCGTATGCCGCTGCTTCAGGAAGGCGAGAATATCAAAGGCACTTACGAGGTCGAAAGATTTCTCGGCGAGGGTGCTTTTGCCGAGGTATATCGTGTCCGGCATCGATTCCTTGGCCGTCAAGCTATGAAGCTGTTCAAGCGCGTCGGTATGACCCAGGACGAAATCGAAGAAATATTGGGTGAGGCGATTCTGCTTTCCCGAATCGGGCATCCCAACATTGTCCGTGTCTTTGATGCAAACGTTTTCGAGTCACCCCAAGGCACTTGCGGTTACTTCACAATGGAGAATGTTTCCGGCGGGAGTCTTGACAAGTTCTGGCGGTCATATGGAGCTAACGTTATTCCCATCGAAACGACCATAGACATCATGCGCCAAGTCTGTCGGGGGCTTGCTGTGGCACATGACGAGACCCCCCCGATCATCCATCGTGATATCAAGCCACATAACATTCTTGTTGGATATGAGGCCGACGGACTTCGGGCACGCGTGAGCGACTTCGGTTTGGCCAAGAAAGTCAATCCACTTACGCTAATGGCCACCGCCGCCGGTACGCTCGGATTCAAACCCCCCGAGACGTTTTCAAAGACCAAGGCGGATTCATGCGCCGCTGATGTTTGGGGGCTTGGTGTCACACTATATCTAATGCTGACCGACAGACTCCCGTTTGAAGTGGACCAAACCCTTGGCTGGTCCAACAAGAAAGCTTTTGAAAAGGAAATGGTGCCGCCCAGTACCTGGAACGTGGAAGTTGATATCGATATCGAAAAGATTGTCCTAAACTGTCTGGAGATGAATCCCGCCAAACGCTATCAAACGGCCAAAGGCTTGCTCGATGCGCTCGACAGGTGGAAGAAACCCGCGCCGTCGAAGGATGGTTGTCCAAAAAAGTCAATTTCGTCGGAAGAATCCAAAAGCGGTCTTGGTGCTCATTCGCCGATCGATCAAGATCAGGGAAAGCATTTAGCACGATTGGCGATCAAAAAGGCCAAAGATGATGGCCGTCTTCTTGAAGCTGCCGACATGATGGAAGAGGCATTCAATAAATCCCCTTCACTTCGCCAGAAGTACGCAAACCAAGTGCGGTTGTGGCGATGTGGGATAAGCATGTAATTGACAAATGAGCAACTACGATAAGATAAGTCATTATAGGAAATTGGCTGAGGATGGTGACGCTAACGCCCAGTTTTCGTTGGCGTTAATGTATGTCAAAGGCAAAGGTGTCCCACAGGACAACGCTGAAGCAGTAAAATGGTTTCATTGTGCGGCTGAACAGGGGAATGCAAAAGCCCAGACCACTCTGGGAATTATATATACCTCAGGAAAATATGCCAATAGAAACGATGAAGAAGCACTGAAATGGCTTCGCACAGCAGTGAAGCAGGAACACGCAGATGCTCAATTCTGGCTGGGTTGGATGTACAAACACGGCAGAGGTGTTTCCCGGGACGATAGAGAGGCAATTAAATGGTATCGGAATGCTGCGGAACAAGGTCTTGCAAAAGCACAATATCAACTTGGCAAAATGTATTTTAATGGCCAAGGTGTGCCAGAGGACAATGAAGAGGCTCTTGAATGGTATCGGAAGGCTGCCGAGCAAGGGCATGTAGACGCTCAATATCGTCTTGGTCACATGTATTCCGAGGGCGAAGGTGTGT
>CAYGHY010000265.1:0-4051 GCA_964349435.1 uncultured Oscillospiraceae bacterium | reverse complement strand
TTCGGTGTTTCACCGAACTATATTGCATACACCGAACTGGCGCACTGACGCTTACTATCCTTCTCTTAATAGGGATGTATATTCTTGAGTTTTTTAGTTCCACTTATACTCTTCAAGATAACCGGGAATAACTGACATGATTACTTTATAAGAAACAATACTCGCAATAGATTCAGGACTTATGTCTACCTTCATATTATGCTTCCTAACCATTGTGAATTCAATTATCAGAATTGCATACCACAATGATATGCATACATCTCTGCTAGGTTCTTTGGTCTCGTCCAACAGCGACTCCCAACTCAGATGTGCATAGGTCGAATATTCCTTGTATTTGTCCAAGTTAAATTTCTTCAAATACTCAATATAATCTGGTATTTCATTCAGAATCGCTGTACTAATATCATTGATTGATTTCTTTAACAGACTTGGGCTGAAGTTCATTTTCCAGCGCGTGTATTCATCAATTGTTGTATCGGTAAACAATAATGATTTTTCGGGATTGTAAGCAAAAATCGATGCCAACCAGGATACCTCTAGTATGTTTCTGGCAAGAATGCCGGAAACAATACTCATACTATTTTCTTTTGCGAATACTATTGAATCAATAAGATTATCAATACATCTTATTAATTTTACCATAACAGCTGAAAAAGAGCCGGAAGGAACATTTGAGTACTTTTCCTGAAGCAACGAAATTCTAAGGGACTTAAACCAAACCTTTTGTAGCATTAATATGAAAATTGTATTCCGCGTTTCTTCATCCGAGAATGAAGTGTATATGGATGATTGCCTTATTTCCCTCTTTATCAAGTTAACCAAACCATCACTTGATGAAGATTCATGCAATATCCTAGAACTAACTAAGGATTCATGACAATTTCTAATCGCATCTTCTTCATCTTTGCTAATATCGAGTATGTTATACATTTTCCGCTCCTAAATTTCTTTTAATAATTCAAAGTTGGATCGCATATAAATTAAACCTCTGGAGAACATGTTACCGTAAAGTTTTCCTTTAAATGAAAGTTTAGATGTTTTTCTTTAATTAGGATATCCTATATGTTCCACGATTACAAGAAGTGATGTCAGTCGAGATCGCAAAGATCTCTCTGATCCTTATTATTTCACGCTTCAGTTCGCGGCATGATATGATAGCAGCATGAAGCGAATTAACGCCCGAAAACTCCGCCCTGCCATCGGCGGCGGTTTCGTCATCCAGACTAAAGACGGACAGCAGTACATCACAGGGAGACCCAACGAGTGGAATGGACACTCCTGGATGGGGTATCCCTGTGATGAGAATGACCGCATCATTTACCACCTGCCGGCCGTGGAGGTGTTCCCTGTTTACAATGCCGGAAGGGTGGTGGGGTATGCGTTCCAGGGTCTTATTAAGATATTGGAATAGCTTTTATACGATACGCTTTATAGGGGATAACAGGTTGATGTAACACCCGTCTATCTGAGACGTTGTTTTCTTTTTATGCTGTTCTGTGAACATTCAGACATTTCGTTAGCAAATTCTATAATAATCATGATATATTATTGAGCGACGGGTGTTTTGTCCCAAACCAGCGAGCTTGAGTTTTCATCCACTGGATTGATAAAAACTTGAACAAACAAGAACTAAAAATTGCTTTGGGCATCAGTTCGGCTTCCGTAAAATCACCTGCTTCTATGGATCTTCGAAGCTTTGAGTAAACGGTACCATTTCATCATGATAATCAATCCAGAGGAGCGGTAAAGATACTGAGAAACTGTTTTCTGGGTTGGTGAAAGAAGGGAGAAGCTTAATATGAAGATTCCTGAAGCTTGTCCGCACACCATCAAGAAGTTTGAACTAATCGAAGCATATGTAGAAGCGTGGGCTCAGAAGCTTCTGCAGTATAAGCAATGCAGCGGCATCGTTTTCATCGACTGCATGAGCAACAGTGGCATCTACAAAGATGCTGTCACTGCCCAAGTTGTATATGGAACCCCTATCCGTGTCTCAGCTCTTTTGGTTGAGACGATGAAGCAATATCCTCATAAAAAAGCGCTGTTATACTTCAACGACAAATCTAGCAAAAAAATTAAGCTACTAAAAGAGAACCTTCCCGCGAATACATCTAATCTTGAGATTTTCACAAGTGTCATGGATGGCAATGAATTGCTCCGGCGGTTTCAGATTGAACCCGGAATCCATTACCTGTTGGTCTATGACCCTTTTGAAGCTTCAATCGAATGGGCTGCACTCACACCATTCCTGAACGGGTGGAGCGAGGTAATCCTCAACCATATGGTATCGGATGTGGTCAGGGGTTTACCGCAGGCAACTAGTGATGCAACTAAAGCTAAGTATGTGGAGACCTACCAGATGGACATTGATGGGCTCCTGGCAATCGGCTGTGACTATAACTCTTTTGAACATAAGATTCATGAGATTATCACGCGGAAGATCACAACCGGTCGAAGACATTTTATAGCTTCGTTTCCGTTCATCAATCGTAAAAACGGGCACGTGTATAACCTAATTCACTGTACTGGGAATATTAAGGGCTTTAAACTATTCAAGACTACTGCGTGGAAAACGTTCGGCGGGAGATCCTCAATAAAAAATACCCACGGGCTTGAAAAACAGTTGATGTTTCCTCTGGATGGCGAAACGGAACTGATAATCATAACCGATGAAGATTGCTACAACGTGAGTGACATCGCTTCGTACCTATGTGGAGTTTTTAAAGGGAGAAAGGATGTCCCATTTGATGATGTTTATGGCGCATTAATGGAGCATCCCATCTTCCCATCAGAGGGATTTCGGGATGATATCAAGAAAGAATTAAAGCAATATCACGGTGTGACCAGTTCAAGATCTACGATGACCTTTCCTTGACCGGGGTCGATACTAGAATAGCAGTGATAAGGAGACGGTATGCAGACGATCACTCGAAAAACCATGCTATACAAAACAAGCGTGGAATATGGCGACTATACCATGAACCACGTCTTGGGCTGCTCGCATGGCTGTAAGTATCCCTGCTACGCATTCCTGATGTCCAAGCGATTCGGTAAAGTTGGAACGTATACAGAATGGGTCGAGCCTCGCTTGGTCAGCAATACACTGGAGATTCTCGACAAGGAGATTCCGCGCCTCAGGAATAAGATCAAATCTGTCCATCTATGCTTCACCACAGATCCGTTTATGTTCGGCTATGACGAAATCAAACAGATGAGCTTAGCCGCTATCCGAAAACTAAATGCTGCAGGTATCAAGTGTACGGTGCTAACTAAGGGGATACTCCCAGCTGAGCTCGCGGAGTATTCCAAGGATAATGAGTATGGGATTACGCTCATATCTCTGAATGAGACGTATCGGGAGAAAGCTGAGCCGGGTGCTGTGACATATCAAGAACGTCTGGTGGCGCTGAAAGTTTTACATGACAAGGGTTACATGACATGGGTCAGTATTGAGCCCTATCCGACGCCCAACATCATAGAACAGGATCTGGGTGCTATCCTTGAGGCGATCAGCTTCACGGACAAGATCATCTTCGGCCGCACGAACTACAGCAAAGAAATCAGTTCCTACGCAGCTCACCGTTCATTCTACAATCAACAAGCTAAGAAGGTGCTCGCCTTTTGCGAGGAGCACGGAATTCAATACCACATAAAAGACGGGACAATTACTTCAAACAAGTAAAGAAAAGTCATAAAAATAACTAGTGCCAACATAATCATCAAAAATTACTCTTATCGTCAACTGAGAATGAACGATTGTTAGGATTCACAATACGAGGTGATGCAGATGGATCGAAAAATATTAAACCAGAAACTCGATGTTTTTATCAGCTCGAAAATTAATCCGCGCTACACCCTAATTCGAAAAGCACTTGGAGCACTTCTTTATGAATCGGAGCTGGTTAACACTGTATATGTGTTTGAAGAGGAAGGAGCAACCAGTGACTCTGTCAAAAGTGCATATCTCAAGGAGGTCGCATTATCAAACTTGTGCATTTTTCTTATTGACAATAAAGATATCATCATAATAAGCCAGACCGTCAAAGCCAAG
>CAYGHY010000264.1:0-4064 GCA_964349435.1 uncultured Oscillospiraceae bacterium | reverse complement strand
GTATTTGCAATTAAAACCATTATTATATAAAATATGCATTGAGGGGGACATGTGATGAAATCACTTCATTTGCAGCACAACAAAACCTCCGGCAAAATGCAAAAAGTCGGCAGCCTGTATCTGAAGCTCAGGTCAAGATACACTATATACTTTTTCCTGCTGGTATTTCTCCCCTGCATCATTGTGTCCGCAGTTGCATACCTTCATGTCCGTTCACTTGCTGAAGAAAAAGCATACAATGCGGCTCTTTCTAGAATTTCCCAAGAAAAGACCTCTATAGTAAAATATATTGGCGAACTTAAACTGGCAATTAGCGCTGCAGAAAATGCCTTTGGATTTATGGCACATAACAGCGGCAGCGGAACCGTTGGCGCCGGTACCGAAAGCCTATCCTTCCTGCTGGCAAATGCAATAGAGAGATATCTGACACAAGGACAGCTGCGCGCACTGACAGGAGTGTATCTAATGACAGGAGGGAAAATAAAAGCTTCATACGGTTCTTACGCAGATACCGCTGCCATCAACAGTCCGTCCTCACAGCAATGGTATAAAGACGCAGTCGGAAATCCCGATATTGTGAATGTACTCGGAACAATGCAGCGTTTTTATACCGGAGGTAAAAGCAAGGTTGTATTCTGCCTGGCAAAATCGCTTTCAGACCCATCAGGCAAAAATGCCCAGTCAGTCTTACTCTTTGACTTTGATTACAGCCTTCTTGCTGATTTTACCGGCAGTGCCGCTTCCGCCGTCAATACCGACTCGCAAAGGCTTATCATCGATTTTGGGGGAAACATACTGCTGAGCAGAGATCAGGGGAAACTGACAACTCCGGTAGATGAAGTTGTACAGGAAGCTGTCGGAAACTTGGATAAAGGCTGCAAGCGCATAATTTATGATAATGGAAACTACTATATGACATATGTAAGATATCCTGAACTAAGCTGGACTTTTATTGACTTGAATCCTGTGTCAAATGTATCGGACAGGCTATGGCTGCGCAATCCTTTTATTATTGTATGCATTTTCGCATTGCCTGCCGCCCTTTTTATCTATCTGGCTGCTTCACTAAGCCTTTTAAAGCCTATAAACGAGCTTGCTGCAGTTATCTCCGATTATGGGAATCAGCTGCCGGGCACAATCGGTCAATCTCCTCTGCTGCGAAGAAAGCTGCCCCTCGCCGGCGTGGACGGCAGTTCCGATATTGATTTGCTTATAAATAAAATATACAGCATCAAGCTCAGTCAAAAGGAAGCAGAATTGAATTCTCTACAGAATCAAATTAACCCCCATTTTCTGTACAACACATTGGAATCCATCAGAGGAGCCGCTCTTTACCACGGTATTAACGATATTGCCGCCATGTCGAAGGCAATGTCCCTGCTTTTCCGCTATAGTATAGGTGAACAGGTTTTGGTATCGATAAAAGACGAATTGTCGCACCTTGAGAATTACATTTCTATACAGAACTTCCGCTATGAAAACAAATTCGACCTGCTGTACAGTATACCTCCTGAGCTTATGAATCACAAGATTTTGAAACTTACTCTGCAGCCGCTGATTGAGAATTCCATCAAGCACGGACTTGAGATGAAGCTTGGAAGGGGAACTGTCAAGATTGAAATTCTGGTATTGGACAATAACATTAAAATACAAATCTCGGATGACGGGCTTGGAATGCCTCCCAGAAAGGTAGAGGAACTCAACAGGTCATTGATGAAGGACAAGTACCAGCCGGGAAACGAAGAATACAGATCGGGTACCGGTATCGGCGTTAAAAATGTAAACTTCCGCATAAAGCTTTATTTTGGCGAAGAATACGGTTTAAAATTCAGGGATGCGCTGGTAGGAACAACCGTTGAAATAACACTCCCTGCAATAGAGGAGAATTAGTACTGGAGGTAACATATTATGAAGCTCATCATTGCCGATGACGAAAAATGGATAAGGGCGGCTATAAAGGCACTCATACCATTTGAAAAGCTAGGCCTGAAGCTGTCATGTGAAGCAGGCAACGGAATAGAGGCGCTCGAACTCTGTCGGCAGCACGAACCGGATATCCTGCTCACCGACATCATGATGCCGGGACTTACAGGACTTGAGCTGATCAAAGAGTTGCGCAGCCTTCAGCCAAATCTCAGGATTGTTATCATCAGTGGCTACAATGATTTTGAATACGCAAAGACAGCAATGAAATATGGTATTACCGATTATCTGCTCAAGCCTGTCGATGAAAACGAACTGATTCAGGCTCTTGAAAGAATAATTGCACAGCTTTATGAACAGACACGACTGATGAGGTCAAAGGAAGCCGAGGAGGAGCAGTATAAACAGGCACTTCCTGTCATGTGTGAGGCTTTTCTAAATCAAATGATATCCCGTAATAGCATGACTTCAGATAAGATGCGAAGCGAGCTGCACAAATTCGGCATAGAATTTATTGATACCGGCTATACCCTATGTGTTACCGCACCGGATGATAAGCTGAGGTCTGATGAAGTTCGTGACTGGAACGATTACTGCAAGCATTTGGTGAAACGGGCAATGAAACGATATGCAGAAGCTGTCACCTTCCCGCTGGCACAGGACAAATCCATACTTGTTTCAATACTCAATAGCAATAACAGATTCGATGGCATTCAAAAAGCATTCAGCATTTGTAATCGCATACTGCAGAAAAAGTTCAAGCTAAGCATCTCTACAGGTGTAGGCGGTACTACTCATCAGCTCTGTATGTTGCAGGAGCTTTACTCAAATGCCTGTGAGGCTCTCAAGACAAGATTCTGGAAGGGTAACGGCACGCTGTCCGTCTACAAACCAAAATGCCTTGGCGATGATCTGAAATTAACGTTGTCGGAGGAAATGCTCAATAAAATTACATTAAATCTAAAGCTGTCAAATATACAGACGGCGATAGCATATGTCGAAAACACTTCCAACTTTTTACGGTGTAATTGCATTATTGATCCGGCGTTCGTCAAGGAATTCTTCTGGCAATTCGTGCAGTCTGTCATCATCATGCTAAATATTCAGCTCCCTTTTATCCGTTATGCGGCAATGGTGACCGGTGAACACCCATACGAGAGGATAAAGGAGACTGTATTTATCAGCGGATTGGAATCCTACATTAAAGAATTGCTCCAACACATATACAATTTTTATCATGACAAGAATCCAGCGGATAATAATAATATTGTTGAAAATGCCAAAAAAGTCATCGAAAGCAACTTTGCCGGCGACATCAGCCTGGAGCAGGTAGCTAAGCATGTACACCTTAGCTCTGCTTATCTCAGCGAGCTTTTTAAAAAAGAAGCAGGAATGAGTTTTATCGACTATAAGACGATAATCAGAATAGAGTCCGCCAAAAAGCTGCTTTGCACACCCTCAATGAATATAAGCGAGGTCAGCGCAAAGGTCGGCTATTCCGACCCAAAGTACTTCAGCAAACTGTTCAAGAAGATAACAGGGAAAACCATATTTGAATACAGGAAAGAGGTGCGCTGCATGCCTTAATAAAAAATATATCCTTACAGTTATGCGCTCTGAAAGTTACTTTATATTCCCGTCTTCGTCAAATCTCTTTCTTAATTCCCATTCCGTAAAAACTATTGGCAAGCATAAGCCTGCTAACTGAATGCCTGTAATTATTATAACAATCATGTCAAGCGTACTGATATCGCTATTTTTAAAAAAATACAATAGCGCAATTGATACTATGCTTAATGGAATTGCTATAATTAACATAACCTTTGCTGTATATCTATGTGCAAAGTCCCATGTTTTTTTATTTCTCATAGACCTGGTTGTCCTATACCCATATATCTTATTCACCTTTTTAGGCGGACTTTTTTTCCATAGTAATCCAAACCCTATCATTGCTGCAGGAATCAGTAATGTTATGATCAAGAAAAATATAAACATAATACTCCTCCATTTTCACCGCATTCACTTTTGAAACGTCATAATCAGAAATTTCACTAATGCACCCACTTCGGTTATTAAAGCTTTTCGATTTCTTTTTATTATACAAATTTTTACCACAGTTGTATATAAAATGTTTCAAATAT
>CAYGHY010000263.1:0-4114 GCA_964349435.1 uncultured Oscillospiraceae bacterium | reverse complement strand
TATCTATCCTTTAATGAAAACGTTTTCATATAATATGAAATTATTCACCTTCCTGTTTGAACAGAAACCAGCCTTAGGAGAAACATGCAGTGGATCCGGCTTTTCCGGCGGTTAAATGCCTGAAGGTGTCAAAAAGCGAGTCAAATCAAGGCATTGGAGGCCCTGATTTAACCGCCGGGTACCCGGCGCAAGCCGGCGGAAAAATGGTAAATCCGGCGGATTAATCCAGCAGGGGGGATGGCAGGCTGTTACACCAATCATCCAGTGCCTGAGAATCTTCACCTGATGGATAAATTTCACCGGGCAGAAACCCGGCACGGCACGGGCAAAAAGGGGTAAAACTCCTTCCGGGCCGATTTTTCAACCCATGCCACGTCGACAAAGTACCATCCCTTGACGACACTTACTGCAATGGCGAGTTCTTCCTTCGTCTATCATTAAACAAAAGAATTAACTTCAGCAAGCTTGAATCTATTCTATTTGACATACCCTTACTAATCAGTTACATTATCACCAGGAATTACATTTTGACAGCTGAGGACAGTACCCACTCCCCATCCCACTAGGAAGACCAAAGCCGGCTTGGAATGAAGACGCCGAAGAGGCTTCATTTTCGTTAAAATTTTCAAATTCCGGCTTGTGTGATTAAGAATTGTCTGTCATACAAGAGAAATAATTTTACCAAAACCAAGAATCAGATTAGCGAACAGTGATTGGCCAAGCATCTTCAAGATGATAAAAGCAAGTATAAAGAAAAAACGAGGAGGACAAAATGAAAAAACTTGCGATTATACTGGCTATTGTAGTTTTGCATCCTCAACCGGGATTGGTATACTAATAAGCCTGAAGAACCAGGCAATCACCAAGATCAAAGAACTTGAAACAAAGCTTTCTGAAGCACAGGAAGCATGGAGGTGCGGATATGCGTGCTAATGAATTGGAACAGATCGTTCTAGAAAAACTAGAAACTGGTATGCTAGATGGCGTTGTCGGTAAGGACTTCCAATCAGGTAGCTATGCAACCGTTACTTTCCGTATGCTTATCAAAGACGGAATTCCGCAGCAAATTCGCATAGGGGCGGATAGAAAGTATTTTGATAATCGGGAAAATGTTCGAGTCGAAGGGAAGAAATCTGTCGAGCAACTGTATGAATCTAGGGCTCTGAAGCTCTTATTTCTTCAGAAGTATGGGTGGTTGATGAGTGATCCTGACGTTAGGGAATATAGTGCCTTCTTCAAGCCTAAAAAGTAAGAGTGGTGCTTTTCCATGCAAATACCAGATTTTTTCTTTAATTTCCGTGGAATGATTCCCAGCACTACGTTTGCAGTATAAGAACGATATCACCAGGCTTCTTTCCGCCAAGCTCTATACGGCGCTCATTTTGTTTCTCAGCGTTTTAATAGAATACTGTCAAGGGATGCTGCCCCGGCGATTATTGTTCATCTGAAGGGCTTTAAGTGGCAGAGAAGGAAATTATTATCGTCAAAGATCCGACCCTTTACAATGCTCTTTCATTCTTTGTCAGAAATTGGTTTATTACATGATTCGAAAGTTTGGGCTAGATTGATTGTCGGCAAAATAACAGGACGAATGTTGGCAGTTGCCGTCAATTGTGTCAACGCAGAACGAAGATAAGGGAATAGAATAGCTGTTGCGTTTATTCTCATAACTTCTTCAGGGTTGTCAATGTTGTTCAATTCAAACCGACCTTCCATCTCTACACTAGCAATAAAAGGTAAGTTTACTTCATCCTTGCCAATGTCGACAGAGAGAATCAAGACATAATCATCGTTTTTTACTTTCTCAATACGTTGAAAAAACGACGGTGTAAAGGTGACGGGTCCTTCAGGACGCTTGGATGGTGACTTAAGTTCAAAGAATATCCGCGTCGCACGATAACCTCTAAATTTCATTGTGGATTCGACAGCTTTTACAGCATTATCCATAATTAATTTCACTTTCTCTATACGAATTTGATTCGCTTACCTCAGGCACAATATTATAATCCGAATCTTGGTCCCAATCGTCATAACTGCTAAAAACAACAAATGTTTTCGCTCTTCGTATTTTCCTGCAGACACGTTTAATTTCATCACCAGTCAGTTTATCTTTGTTCCTTTCGAAAAGTTCAGAAAAATTCCTCGGTTCCCTCGCAAGAGAAATCAGATTGTTCTGTGCTTCTTCCTGTACGTATCCATTTTCATATCTAGTTATGCTTATCTCGCCTAAACCAAGCACTTTAGCAAAGGATTTTGCTGAGAGATCATATTGTGAACGGATACTGCGAATTAATTCAGGTGATAGGAGATTATGTAAGCGCCTGTACTCATCCTGGATGTTCTTTAAGTTTACATCGTGCGTCTCAGGAAGAAAAAACTCCTGGCCGCATTTTGAACACGCTGCATATTTCGCAGAAATGGTTATTTTCTCTCCGCGAAAGGGAGTAGTTTCTTCCCGTTCTCCTATTCTTACTTCAACCATCTCGTTACAATCCGGGCAATAGACCTGTTTCATTTTTCTTTCCTTCATCTTCTATCAAAGTGGAAACTGTAAGCGACAAAATTTCCACCAAAGTTTGCTTCCATAACTTTCATGTAGATCATTCGACCGTCAATAATACGCTTAAATTCCCAAAAATTTCCCCGATTTCCGTTGTTATCTGGCATTGGACCATTCCAGCGTTCCTTAGGTGTAAGCGACATAAACTCATCATATACATCCTTTAATGTGTATTGTAGTTCGACCATCGTTTCATAATTATATTGATGATCACTGCGCTTATCTAGATAGATAAAACGTCCGCTTTCAATCGCGCTTCTCATCCTTTGCAGAAAGTCGATAGTTTCCTGTTCTCTTTTGTCAGGATGCAAGTAATTCCCCCTCCTGCATCGGTATCATATGATACCATTATTGCATTTACTCTGTCAACAAAATTTTAAATAGTTCATCTAGTCAAGCGAATAATTTCATCTAGCACTTACCTTTAATGCCAGGCTTGAGTGAACTACCTTGCCATTCACTTCATGAAAAAATATAAGTTGACCATATTTCTAAAGACATCTTCTTGACATTATCACGCCACCTCACTGTCCGCCCACAGCTCACACTGCTGGATGACGGTGCTGACAGCAATCTCCAGCCCATCCGGCGGATAGCGGTGCTTCCTCAGCAGCCGCTTGACCATCAGGCGCATCTTTGCCCGCGCTGTCTCCTTCTTCTGCCAGTCGATGGTCCGGCTCTTCCTGAGCGTGTCCGTCAGCTCCTTGGCGATGGCAATCAGCTCTTCATTCTTATAAAAATCCTTGATGGCTTCCGGCCGGGTCAGGGCATCGTAGAACGCCATTTCCTCTTCTGTAACGCCCATGTCTTCGCCCTGCTTCCGGTCCGCCGCGATCTGTTCGGCCAGCCGGAGCAGTTCCTGGATGACTTCCTCGTTTGATATCATTCCGTTGAGGTAGCTGGTCATGGTTTTTTGCAGCATTTCTGAGAATTTGTCTGACTTGACCAGGTTTGTGCCTTTATAGCGCCTTACCTGTTCGGAAATAAGTTTTCGGAGCAGTTCCACGGCGAGGTTCTTTCCGCGCATCCTGGCGATTTCTTCCAGGAACTTGGGATCAAAGATGGAGAACTCCTCTTTGACATCGGTAAACAGGTTGATTACGCCTTCGGATTTGATGCTCTGCTTGAGCAGCTCGTTGATGCGCTCATTGATTTCCCTGGGGCTGATCAAGCCGGGCCTTGCAATGCGGCTGAGCAGCGTCCTCACCGTTTCAAAATAGGCGGCTTTCAGGCGCTGTGTTTCAGTGGCCAGGCTTTTGCACAGGGAATAAGCCTGTTTCAGCAGCTGGGCTTCGTTCAGGTAGGCTTCTTTCTTTTCGGTATTGCGCGCATCGGCCAGGAAATTCGTGCCATCGGTGATGACGTGTGCCCGGTCCAGGTCTGTTCCGGTAAAGAAGCTGGAATAATCAAAGGGATGGAAAAGCGCTTCGCAGACCTCCAGTTTCTCCAGGAACTTCAGGTAGGCGGTGTTGGCGATGTCCATGTCGCCATACCGGAATTGGTCACGGCCGGTGTAGTTGTTCATCGCCTCCTTCAGCGCCCGGGCGATGCCGA
>CAYGHY010000262.1:0-4118 GCA_964349435.1 uncultured Oscillospiraceae bacterium | reverse complement strand
ATGAGCGAAGCGAATTTTCTTGGCCAGACTCATAAGTATTGGGAGAGTGAAATTTATGTCTATTGCGGCAATTGTAGGCATTAACTGGGGGGATGAAGGTAAAGGAAGGATGGTTGATTTCATTGCTGAAAAGTATGATGTAGTTGTACGCTATCAAGGTGGTAATAATGCAGGGCATACGGTTATTAACGAGTATGGAAAGTTTGCTCTTAATTTATTGCCGTCAGGTATATTCAGAAAGGAAACTTTAAACATATTAGGAACTGATATGGTAATAGACTTGGAACACTTGGTAAATGAAATCGAGAAGGTTAGCTCTCAAGGTGTTCATATAGATTCAACTAATCTTAAAATCAGTAACAGAGCAATTATTTGTTTCCCATTTCACAAAGATCAAGACCGGTTGGAAGAGGAGAGGCTTGGCAGTAAAAAATATGGTTCGACTGTAAGAGGGATAGCACCTGTCTATGGCGATAAATATCTAAAAAAGGGTATACAAATTGGAGAGTTATTGTATCCTGAATATTTAGAAGAGAGATTGTATAATTTATTGGAGTGGAAAAATGCTGTATTAACTAAGGTATACGGTTCAAAACCATATGATGTGTCAGTTATTATTGACTGGTTAAGGCAGTATGGCGAAAAGATAAAAGACATGATTTGTGATACTGCCGAAATATTAAAGAATGCTGCTAATAATGGGAAAAATATCTTATTTGAGGCGCAACTAGGAGCATTGAGAGATATACATTATGGAATATATCCATTTACATCCTCCTCGTGCCCTCTAGCTGCATTTGCCCCTGTTGGCGGAGGATTATTCAATTATGCGCTAGATAGAGTAATAGGTGTTGTTAAAGCTTACTCAACATGTGTTGGGGAGGGACCATTTGTTACAGAGCTTTTTGATGAGGTTGGGAACAGATTGCGCGATATCGGAGCTGAATATGGAGCAGCTACCGGCAGGCCTAGAAGAATTGGTTACCTTGATATAGTTGCAACTAAATACGGGGTAGATATCCAAGGAGCTACAGAATTGGCTTTGACTAAATTGGACGTATTATCAAGTGAAAAAACTATTAAAGTTTGCATTGGTTATGAAATCGGAGGGAAAACTGTAAAATCATTCCCAATTACTCCGTTGTTATATGAAGCAAAGCCAATATATGAAGAACTGAACGGCTGGGAAGAAGATATTTCCAACATCAGGGAGTATTCCTGTTTACCGGCTAATGCAAAAAGGTATATCAATTATATAGAGAATTTGCTGGATAAGCCTTTTAGATATATTTCTGTAGGACCTAAGAGAGATGAAATTATATTAAAGTGAAAATCGTGAGCAGGAGCTTACTGTAAAGCTGAATATGGCGAATGGAGAATTATATGGAAAACAAAAACCATGACATGATAAAGAGAATTCAGGAAAAAATACATGGCATGAGTAAGGGTCAGAAGTTAATTGCAGACTATATTGTCAACCATTATGATAAAACGGCCTTTATGACTGCTGCAAAGCTTGGTAAGACAGTCGGAGTAAGTGAATCGACAGTAGTGAGGTTTGCCACAGAACTGGGTTACGACGGATATCCAGGGCTGCAAAAAGTGCTGCAGGAGCTTATAAAAAACATGCTTACAGCAGTACAGAGGATCGAGGTTTCTTCAAACAGGATTAATGAAGACAACATTTTAAAAAGCGTATTACAATCAGATATGGAAAAAATAAAGCTTACGATGGAGGATTTGGATCAATCAAGCTTTAATGAGGCTGTCGAATGCATATTGAATGCGAGGAAGATTTACATTCTGGGTGTCAGGAGTTCAGCTACACTTGCAAGCTTTATCGGATTCTATTTTAATTTGATATTTGACAATGTCAGGCTTGTGCATACGACCAGCGTAAGTGAAATGTTCGAACAGATTCTCAGAGCATCTGAGGGAGATGTAGTGATAGGAATCAGCTTTCCAAGGTACTCCAAAAGAACAACCAAAGCAATGCAATTCGTGAAGAAGCAAGGTTCCAAGGTAATTGCCATCACAGACAGCATGGAATCACCACTGGCAGGCTACGCCGACCACTGTCTTATTGCAAGAAGTGATATGGCTTCATTTGTTGACTCGCTGGTTGCGCCGCTTAGCATCATTAACGCACTGATCGTTGCAATAGGTGTGAGGAAAAAGGAAGATGTATACAATACATTCGAGAAACTGGAAACAATCTGGGATGAATATCAGGTTTATGAGAAATACGATAATTTTGAACCACACAGGAAGGTGGATTATTGAGCAAGAAAGTAACAGTCGTTGGAGCCGGGGCAGCAGGCCTCATGGCAGCAGGAAAAGCTGCGGAACGCGGCGAAGAGGTATTGCTGCTTGAGAAGAATGACAGGGTTGGCAAGAAACTGCTTATATCCGGTAAGGGCAGGTGCAATATAACAAATAACACTGATATCGAAGGACTAATTCGGAACATTCCCGGCAATGGGAATTTTTTGCATTCCTCATTCAATACATTTTCAAATGCGGACCTTATTGAGTTTTTTCATAGTGAAGGGCTTGAAACAAAAGTCGAGAGAGGCGGAAGAGTATTTCCCGTCTCAGATAATGCTTGCGATGTAGTTCGTATGTTGCAGCAGTTTGCCGAAAATAGAGGCGTCAAAATACGGTTTAATTCTCATGTGAACAAAATAGTAGTGAAAAATGGCAGTACTGCAGGGGTTAGATTGAAGGATGGCAGTTTTATCGAAAGCGATGCGGTCGTGATTGCAACAGGCGGTGCTTCCTACCCAGATACAGGCTCCACAGGGGATGGCTATAGAATGGTACAAATACTTGGGCATAGGATTACACCGCTTAAACCGTCCCTGGTGCCGTTATTGGTAGCTGAAAAATGGGTGAGTGAGCTTCAGGGTCTGTCTCTTAGAAACGTTTCCATAACAATTATTGACAAAAAATACAGGAGAATATATAACGACTTTGGTGAAATGCTTTTTACCCATTTTGGCGTGTCCGGGCCGGTTATTTTGAGCTGCAGCAGACACATCCTTCAATATGGTTATAGGGATGTGAAGCTTGTGATTGATCTAAAGCCCGCGATGGATGAGGAGATTCTGGATGCCAGGTTGCAGAGGGATTTCGAGAAATTCTCAAGAAAACAGTTTAAAAACAGCCTGAGCGATCTATTGCCTCAAAAACTGATACCTGTGGTAATCATGCTGTCTCAGATACAGGAAGACAAGCCTGTAAACCAGATAACAAAGATTGAAAGAAGATCACTGGCAAAGCTATTGAAGACATTTACTCTGGAGATAGCAGGTTCAAGACCTATTAGCGAGGCCATTGTAACTGCCGGCGGAGTAAGCACGGACGAAATAAACCCGTCAACCATGGAATCCAGACTAGTGAAAGGACTTTATCTGGCTGGTGAAGTGATTGATGTGGATGCCTTTACCGGCGGTTTTAACCTGACCATTGCATTTTCTACAGGCTATATGGCAGGCATGAACTGTTGATGGTATTTTTCACCTCTCAGGAGTGCATAATAACAATATGAATGTCCCGGAGTGTAAAATATGAAGGTTGTGTTGTTCCGCCAACGACTCGCGGAAAAAGCTGATAAAACAGAAAAAAAGAGATTCGAGAAAAGGTTTGAATGGTTTATGTTCAAATTATTTGTGACGGCTTTTATTATATTGATTGCAGCTCAGCTAGCGCTTTTAAGCCCGGCTGTGAGGTTGTCCGTTTCTGAGAACTTTTATAATTACGGCATTGAAGGTGAGCCGCTTGGACAGGAGGTATATCTTTTTGTTCCATTCAGTATGGAACTAAAACTCGGTAATCTTGACAGATGCCCGGATTTAAAGGTTCTTGTCAATGGCGTGGAAAGGGAGGCATTTGTCAGCAATACGGTACTACTAGAGCTGAAGGATGGCGATGTGGTAGAACTTGACGCAAGCGATGTACTGGTTTTGGCAAAGGTGCAGGTCAGTGCAGTCAGTGAGAATTTCACCAGCATTCTAGGCAAAACCCTATCTGTAACAGATGGAATTATTCCTGTTGCCAGAGTGAAAACGTCGCAGTAGAATTCAATTCGGTAAAATTCGAATCATATTGTACAATTC
>CAYGHY010000261.1:0-4166 GCA_964349435.1 uncultured Oscillospiraceae bacterium | reverse complement strand
TAAAATATTATGGTATAATTTATGTAAAATTGGCTGGCACAGGTAATATCTCCACTTCTTGTGTATAGCCAAAAATGAAAGGGGAATGTCAAATGTTCAAGAAATTTATGGAATTGCTAAAAAAGAAGAACAGTAAGAAAGGGTTTACACTCGTTGAATTGATGGTGGTTGTAGTTATAATCGGTGTGTTGGTGGCTATTGCCGTACCGGTGTACAACACTACAACCGCTAACGCTCAGTTAAGGGCTTGCCAAGCAAACCTTAGAACTATGCAGGGCGCTGCTGAAACATTTCGTGCTAATGCTACTCCTCCGGTATACCCCACTTCCTTAGGCGCACTGACTACCAATTATATAAAAACAGTGCCGACATGCCCTTCAGCGGGATTATATGAAATAAACACAGGTGGTGTTGTGACATGCAGCATTACCGCCGCTCCAGCTCATGTTTTGCCGTAGTTTAGACAGAGACAAGCTATAAACGCCAGTTGTATTAAAGAATTGCTTACTCGGCAGCATCAAACAAATACATAGTATTTTACCGGTACCGGACTTGTATATGGTACTGCAGCGAAATAAAGACTAATTCATCTGCATTTGTGCATCATTCAAAAATACTGCGGATACTTTAGTGCATTATTTCTGTGAGGATGAATTTGATTGTTTCGCTGCAGTAACAAATATTAAAAATGATTTGTTCATGCTTGCGTATTTTTAGGGGTATCTGCAATCGCAAACTTAAACAGGGTTGCTCATGCAAGTCTACAGGCATAGGTTCAATTGGCGTTTAATCCTTTTAATAATTTAAATGGGTAATTATATTGACAATGCTATCTTAGGGAGGATTTGTTGCCGCATGAATGCAAAAAAAGGCGAACAAAGTACTTTTAAAAGATTTATTAAGGAGAACCGGACACTGGCTCTTTCATTCCCTATTCTAATTGTTCTGGTCATTGCCGTGATAATTATATACTCGAGCATGGGAATGGAAATTGACAATGAGGCTGTCCCTGCTGCCGCTGAGGCTGCAGACACAAAACCTCAGACGATTGAGGTTCTACCCAGCACGGAAAGAGAACTGAACAGCAGCGGGATTCCCAAAGCTGAAGTCGTGGAAAGAGATCCCTTCAGCGGCCCTTTAACGCTGGTTGGAGTTGTTGTCAATTCAAAGGGCGGCAATATTGTCGTCATAGAAGCAAATGGCAAATCCTATATTCTCAAAGAAGATGATGTGCTGGAAAACAATTTGACGGTTGGCTTAATTTCTACAGATCAGGTCGTTTTGAAGGATAGGGAAAATAATAAGGAAATTACATTGAAGCTTGAAAAGCGCAGTTATGGTCAGCCTGTTATCAAATAGCAGCGTGGAGGTTGTTATGCTTGTGGATATGGGAGATAGAATTAAGAAGCAGTATTATCGCTCAGCCGTATGTTTATTACTGGCCATATTCATCTCCGTTCAGGGCAGTATGCTCAGTATCGGCAATGTGAGCGCAGGTGAAGAATCGGTCGCCAACAGCGGGAAAACTGCAAATCTGTCCGATGAACTCATTACAGTAAACATGGTGAATGCGGATGTGAGAGATATACTTTCAACAATAGCGATCAGTATGGATGCCAGTATCATATATCTTGGCGTTCCAATCAGAGTTTCATTCAATGCCAGGGACGTCACTCCTGAAAAGGCGCTTGAATTACTTATTCAAACCATCAGCGCTGCGGGAAGTCAGCTTGGATACATAAAGGACGGCAAGGTCATTATCATAGGCAGCCATGAGAATCTTCAGAAAGAATTCTTCAATCAGATGGCGCTTACCAGATTTAAAGTAACATATATGTCTCCGATTGTACTTGGCGAGCAGCTGGAGAAGCTCGGCATTCCTGCTGTGAAAATAACCCTTGATGAAAGCAGCAGCTTCATTTGGGTACAGGGCGCACCTCAGGCTTTGTCCAAGGTAGCTTCGGTTATTGCCGCTTTAGACAGGCGAGAGAATTTTGAAATGGCCGATGGGGGCATGAAATCAGCCATAAGTCTGAAGCCTGTTACTCTACGCTATATTACTGCAGAAGTGCTGAAAGACCTGATTCGGCAATTGAAGATCGAGGCTCAGCCCATACTGTTGGATACAAACCCGAATGTGCTCTGGGTCAATGGTTCACAGCAGGCATTACTTGATATTAACCAGCTGGCAGCGTTGATTGATATTCCTCAAAGTGCTTCCCCGTCTTTTGAAATGTCTTATATAAAAACGAAAAATGTTACATATAGCAAGCTTATACCGATTGCAGAACAGTTGGAGAGCCCGGTAGAAATCATCAGAGTGGGTTCAGGCCAGAAAAGCCTTTGGCTAAAGGGTGAAAAGAAGGATATCAGCGAACTGGCGGCATTGATTGCAAAGCTGGATATTTCTGATAATGCTGATGAGGTTCAGTTTTTTACATACAGCCTCCGGAACATATCTCCTGCGGACGCACAGACTAGGCTGCAATTTCTGGCTGTCAGTGGTGTGGAAGTCATGACGCTGAATTATTCCCAGCTTGCAAGCGAGATACTGATCAAATGCCCCTATGATATGATCGGAGCAGTAACCAGAATACTTGCAAATATTGATATCCAGGGCCAGAAAGTAAAGGCGCCTGTAGATTATGCGAGCAGTGCATATCAACTAACCAAAAGGAAAGAGCTGCTAAGCAGGATGATGAATATACCGGCGGAAAGCTTGATTATTTCCGACAATGTGGCAAGGGATGGCGCAGAGTCATATTATGTAATTTGGGTTGAGGACACACCTGATAACATTAAAAAAATTAAGGAAATGGTAAAGCTAATAGATGAGCCCTGATACTGCTGCGAAAACTTCACTATAAGGATAATACAGTGATCTGGGGGTGTTTCATATGGAAGTATCTGAAGGCTTACAGTATCCGGTTTCCACAGAGGATCTTTTAAGGCTGTCGGTGTTGAAAAAAGCCTCTGATTTGCATCTGGCAGCAGGAGCAAAGCCTTGTATCCGGCTCAACGGTGAAATTGAACCGCAGGATTACCCTATACTTACACCGAAGATTCTTGAGTACCTGTTATTCAGCATCCTGAGCAAAGAGCAGCAGGACAAGCTTAAAAGCAATCTGGAGCTTGACTTCTCGTATTCGATTCAGGGTGTGGCCAGGTTCAGGGGTAATATCATGGTGCAGCGGGGCAGCTATGCTGCGGTGTTCAGGGCTGTTCCATATGTTATACCGGAATTTGACAAGCTGGGGCTGCCTCCGGATATAAAAAAGCTTTGCAGCCTTTCCAGAGGGCTGATTCTAGTGACAGGAGCCACAGGAAGCGGTAAATCAACGACTCTTGCAGCGATGATAGATATACTGAATAATGAGCGAAGGCTGAGTATTGTAACAGTTGAGGACCCTATTGAGTTTTTGCACAAGCATAACTTGTCAACTATTAGACAACGTGAGATTGGAACGGATACCATTTCGTTTCACAATGCGTTGCGGCATGTGCTCAGGCACGATCCTGATGTTATTTTAATCGGTGAGATGAGGGATCTTGAGAGTATAGCCATTGCATTGACAGCAGCCGAAACAGGTCATCTTGTATTTTCCACGCTGCATACCCAGACAGCACCGTTAACTATCTCAAGGATAGTGGATGTGTTTGACAGCGAGAGAAGAGAGCAGGTAAGGCAGCAGCTTGCCAATTCCCTGAGGGCGGTCATAGCACAGCAGCTGCTGCCTTCCGCAGATGGAAAGGGTAGAGTTTGCGCAGTAGAATATATGGTTGATACACCGGCTATAAGGAGCCTTATAAGGGAAGGTAAGGAGCACCAGTTGTACAATGCCATTCAGACAGGACAGGCTCAAGGGATGCAGACTATGGATGCCGCATTGTTCAAGCTTTACAGCTCAGGCAAGATCACCAGAGAGACTGCATTGGAACACTGCATAGACAGAGCTGAGATGGAACGTATGCTGTCCAATATCGGCTTCGCTTCAAGAACAAGTTGGTAGGAGGTTTTATTTGAGTATATACGGCTATGAATGTCTGAACAAACAAGGTGAAACGGTGCTTGGACAGATGAATGCGGAGAGTATGGACTTTGCTGTTCAGCCAATGCTGTCAACCTAAGGAATTTAGATTATTAATCTAGCATCTCTGAAGCTTTT
>CAYGHY010000260.1:0-4217 GCA_964349435.1 uncultured Oscillospiraceae bacterium | reverse complement strand
AGAAATAACTTGATGATTCAGGCAGACGGATGCTGCTCCGCCTGTTCTTCGCCTGCCCCCCTGAGCAGGCCCGGGTGAAGCATCAGGGCTTCTCCGCCGGGCCGGCCGCGGGTTTCATCCCGGACAGGCGCAATCATGCGGATATACCCGGCGTCCCTCAGTTCCAGCAGGGCCAGGTCGAGCGTTTCGCTTTTCTGGAAGGACCTCTTTTTCCGCAGTGTGTTCTTGGCCATACGGACGCTCACCGGGCTCTCCCCCCTCCGCACCAGGTACGCCAGCGCCTCATTCGCCTCCGCGCTCAGCTCCCCGTCCCCGCCCATCAGCCGCAGCTCGTGGGCCTTGAACCACTTGGCGAGTTCTATGGCGCCCCGCATCGTCTTTTCGCTCACGGTGGTCATGTCATCTGTCAGAAGCGTCAGCAGGCCCGCAATGCGCAGCGTGTTCCCGCCGAGCTTCCCGCCCCAGCCCTGGCCCACCTCGATGTTCCTGCCGTCTTTGATACAATGGGTATCTGAGCGTCATGGCGAAAAACATGAGGAAATAAGGGCTTTCCCAGCTTTTTGTCGATTGGGGAAGTCCTTCAATTCAGTGGTTTATCAGTTTATCAGAGATGTGTCAGAGGAGGATTTGCACCCACCCCCTCGATTGGAAGGGGAATCGTCAAAAAGTGTCAGGCATCGTCGAAAGGTTCGCATTTCATTCCCAGTAGATCCTTCAACTCCTGAAAATTATAAGGATAAGCATTGCTGCCGCTGAAACTTACAGACTTTATGCCATTCTTGTATTCGATTTCGACATTCCACTGTGTTCCGTCAAGAACGAGAATACCGAAACGATTAGTATCATACGTCCTTCGCCACTCTCCCATATGGAGATTTCGTATTGCTTCGAAAAATTCATCTTTGGAAACAAGCTCGTCTTCTTGAGGTAGCTCATCCGTCATCTCGAATACTCTCGAATTTCTAATTTTATGGAGTATTTTACCATCGGTGAGATTAATTGTGTGTAATTCATATCCTCCGAAGAAGCCTCCGATAGATAAAGTGAAGTTGCTAATCTCTGAAATGTTATCATCAAATATCTCTGCATCAATCTCCGTCTTTGAAGGCTTAAATTCACCGCCGACTTCCAACAGTGCCTCCTTTGCGCGCTCAAGGTACAGCCGAGTGCACCATAACCGCGTAGATTCACTGGGCATCACTAAGGCTTTCTTTCCGTAATCCGGATTCTCCATTTTGTTTTTGAGGCGACCAATTTCATTCATAAGGCCACGAATTGCTGTCATGATTTGTTTGGCGCTTTTACCAGAAAGGTGTTCATCATAATAGGTTTCAGGACTTATCATCATAACCGCTTCCCTCCATACAAGCACTAATGAATTTGTCGAAGTAACAACCTCAGATAAAAAACTGGACCTTTGATCTGCCCCGTTCTTTGAATCAGTGAATGGCCCAGTATAAGACAGATTATCAATATTGTTATGCTTTCTTTGCCTTGGCGACACCTTAGCACCGTAAGATGACACGATCAGAGTGCTTTGCTGCGTTGCCTCACATCTTTTCACTCAGGTTGTTCTGAGGCAATCTATCTTTTCATTTCGCTTTGACATTATTAATGAAATATTCAGAACACAGCGCCGATTCATAGCCTGATTGGACGACATTTTTAATATTCCAATGAAGTGTATTGTCTTGATACTTAAAATTCTTGACACTTTTGGCAGACCCAGCCCACATGACACCAGTTGGCCAATTTTCTGGTATCTTCCGGTTAAAGAAAACTGCCGTTCCAAATACAGGACATCCCCAATGCTGAGATGCGCCTGCAAAACCCTTGCGAGCAAAATCTACATCACCGGAAGGTCCCTCTCCTCGATTCCGGAACTGATGCGCTAAAATGAGAACTGCATCGACTCCTGGGTTTTGAATTCCACAGTGTCTAATGCCAAACCCATCATAGCAGACCGCAATGTAAAAGCGTTTTCCATTTATTTCAAAGAAGCGTGTGTATCCCATCTCTTCACTATCATATTTATCAGCCTTACGAATCACGCCTTCTTCATCTGCTGTAGGGTAAAATTTCCTGCCAATTGCAAGTATATCATTGTTGTTAACTGCAACAGCCAATTGATCCTTCCCGTCATCGCAATCAATGCCAAAACAAACTACAGCACTCGAAGAATAATATTCAAGCAACTCACAAACTGCTTTTGCCGCTTCTCGAATTCGTTCTGACTTTTGTTTTCGAAAATAAAGAAACCCCGCCGGGAAAAGAATCACATTACTGTTTCTGTAGATTTCAATCACAGCTCTTAACATTTTCAATCGGTTACTGAATTTTGGATGTTCTGCTAGATTACTCTCCAAAGTTACAGTAACAATTTTCGGAATTTGTGGATCAAGCATAATTCTCTCTTGCGATGGAACTATCTCAAATCCAAGTCTGACCAGAAAATTATTCGTCTCTGCACCGCCACTATACTCTACCGAAGGCGCATCACTACCATTTGCCATGATATTTGCAAGAGAAATAACATACTTAGGTGGATAATACTTTCCATTGTACCGAACAAAATATATGCGAGAAAGTTTTGATTTCGGAACTCCTCTTTGGTCTATCTGTAGCAAAGCTGCCAACACATCTTTTTTTTCAATATTCTTTGGAATCATTATATTACCTCACGGAATTTTACCTAATATTTGGCAATCACAGTTATAGTCGGCATCATCCTGGTCTGCCCCGGTCTTTGTACCAGTTGGTGAGTTAGTAAAGACCGTTCATCGGCACATGCCTTCCTTCTTTGGCTTGGGCACATCGTAACACATGCCGGCGAGGCGCTCAAGTTTGCCGCTATCAATCGACTTCATCCTCATCAGGACGGTGTTGAGGCAATGTGATATACCATCTTGCTCCAAATCTGTCCATAACAACAGCTGCCATCGGACTCCACGGCAACTCACAAACGTCCATAATTATTTTCCCGTCTTTCTTTAGGTGCTGAAACACACGGCTGAATTCATCCCTAGACTCGACAGTATAACCCATTTCAACGGGATTATCATACGAAAGGCTTATACCGTTCGGTAGAAATGTGTTGCTTCCTTCTGCCACCGAAAGAAAAGGCTCGCCGTTTTTCAACAATTCTGAATGAAAATAGTTTCCGCCTTCATTCATCACATGATAACCCAATTCCAGCCCGAATACCTCACAGTACAGCTCTACTGCTTCTTTACTGTTTTTAGCGTATACACCTATTCCGATATTCATAATTCATTCGCTCCTTGTTCTGCCACCAGTCTTTGAACCAGTTGATCAGTTAGCAAAGACCGCACATCGGTAAAGGCATTCCTTCTTTGGTTTGGCCATATCGTAACACAGGCCGGCGAAGCGCTCAAGGGCGCGCGTAGTGGAGCCTTGTCCTCTGCGCCGTTTATGAAAATTGTCTATATCATGTCTCTTACCGGCAGAAGATTAAACTCTGTTTTCATTGACATAGGAGAGTATTACAGGGTTCAAATCTCTCCTTCTCCGCCACATCATCAACACAGGTTGATACAACATGGCCCGCTTCATAATGAGGCGGGTCTTGTTGTAAATCCGTTGATATTACTCACTTTTTCGAGGCAATCGTCTCTTCTGAAATGCCCGCAAACTTCTCTGGAAGGGCTGTTTTTCGTTCTTCCGGGAGGCAATCCCAATCATTTGATTGCGAACAATGCAACCCCCTCCCCCTTCCGTGTTAATAGTGTGGCTTCCGTGCTAATAGTATCCAGTTCCGTGTATTAGTTCAAAATATCAGTGATCTGCACCCTCACAAGTGGACAGACGCACAAGTACAGGAACCCAAGATATAGGCACTTGAAAAGTGTGAAGCAAGTGTCACCTTAATGCCCAGAAGGTAAGTCCCGGGTATAAGCGCCACTGCATTTGATTTCTTCGTCTGAGATGAATGACATTGAATAGTTCTCGATGTATACTCAATTTATAATCTTTAGGAATGGAAGTGATATTCATGAAGAAAAGTTTGCACATATTGACCCTGATAATCCTCGCAGTTCTTTTAATCGTCCCCTGTATAACTGTTTCCGCGAAGAAAGAAGTAGACCGTAGCAAGATTGAGGACTCGACCAAAATATATCCTGTCACATTGACCATTGGAAGTATGTCTTTCCGTGGAACGTTGTCTCGAATGGACAAACCCACCGAAGAGGAAATCA
>CAYGHY010000259.1:0-4229 GCA_964349435.1 uncultured Oscillospiraceae bacterium | reverse complement strand
TGACTGAATACCTATTGCGTCTATCGGAATCCCGGCTTCAAGGCACCCCTCTATTAAGATATCATAAGCTTCAGAAGTCCAAAAATCATTGACCAGTAAAACAGCATCAGGATTTGCTTTCTTTGCTGCAGCAAACATTTCACGGACAGTGCGTATCCTGCCTAAATCTTTGCATATTCGGGTTATTCCATTGTCGTATCTGTCATATATTGGCATAATGACCGGTTCATTTATTACGTCCCAGATATCAATAATGCCCGCAAAATCGCTCACATCACGGCGAATTCTATTAAGCTGTGTTGCAAGAATGTCCTTGTTGCTCATTTCAAGCAGCCATGGAGCTGTAACAGTATGCCAACACAATGTGTGGCCTTTAAGGACACAGCCCTTTGATATCAGCCATTGTGATGCATTCCTCATTCTGATGGTATCCGGCTTTCCCTTCGTTGGTTCAAAGCGTCCCCAGTAGAAGGGTAGAGTGGCATAGTTGAAAAGCTCAAAGAATAAACGGAATCGTTCATCTGCCTTTTCTTTATCCTCGCCTTGAAACTCACCGTTTACATACGGTATGGCACTAAATTCAGTTGCTCCAAATAGGAATTTGTGCTTCACCTGCCTCACCAGCACTTCCTGATTTTTAGCAGCGGCACCATCTTTGTCCATAATAGTTAACCTCTTGGTGCCCTTACGATGCTTCAGCATATCAGATTTTTCAATGCTCATTTCCATTCCTCCTATGCATTTTTTTATAAAGCTTGTCTATGATAAGTACTCACAGTATTTCATGGCAATCACACCAAAGAGGATGGAGTGTCAACAACCCCGTCCCCCCGACACTTACTCCGTCTTGATAGCCTCCAGGGCGCTGAGCTTCATGGCGCGTCTGGCCGGCATAAAGCCTGAAATGAGGCCTACAAGAGTGGAAAAGCCAAGTGCTGCCAAGGCAAGCCACAGTGGAACGACCGATATGGTATTGGCTTCACCGGGCATTCTGCCACCTCCGAAAAGTCCTCCTGCGAACATATTCAGAACATAGGAGGCACCATAGCTGAACAGCAGTCCGATCAAACCCCCGATAAGACCGATCATGCCGGCCTCGAACAGGAACATGCTCCTGATATCACCGAGCAGGCAGCCAAGCACCTTCATTACTCCAATTTCCCTGGTTCTTTCATATATAGACATGATCATGGTATTCGTAATACCCAGAGCGGCTACAAACAGGGATATGGCGCCAATTCCGCCAAGCACGGCCTGCATGGTAGCCGATTGTTTCTGCATGCTCTTTAATATGTCAGCAAGGCTGTTTGCACCATAGCCCATCTCGTTGATCTGCTTCTGTATTGTCTGGACATCGTTAATATTCTTAACTTTTACCTTTGCCTGTTGATAGCCTTCTGTAGTCTGCCCTTTGACTCCTCTCATACCTGAATTCTGGTTTCTTTCGTTCTCCTTTATGAGCTTCTTTAGGTAGTTAATATTCATGTAAATGGAATATGCCTTTTCATCCTGCGAATCCTCCAGGACGCCAATCCCCTTCACCTTGTATAGCTTCGGCGGCTTGTTGCTGCCCGGCTGTCCTATTCCACCGACAGGCTTCCTTTCACCATAGCTCATATCAAAGGTCATTATCAGCTTATCGTTTATTACATCTACCGGGGGTTTGGGCTTTTCTTGCTCTCCCCCCCTGACCATGCCATAATACATTCCGCCCCCATAGCCTCCTGAGGCCTTTGGATTGTAAAAATTATAGACAGCCTGGCTGCCAAATAGCAAAGCCGCCGTATCTTCCCCTGTAAGGAGCCTGCCTGAGGCAGCCTTGTAATCAAAAGCCTCGAGGACATTAGGATCAATACCCATTATATTGGCATAGGTAGTAAGCTTTCCTGAAACGATTTTCAACGATGTCTGAAGAATGGGAGTAATCGCCTCAACACCATCAATGGCTCCAATCCTAGCAATTGCTTTATCATCCAGCACCGTTACCTTGGGTTGACCGTATCCCTTTCCATCCTGTGGATAATAATAGGTATCCACATTTATGATGTTAAGGCTGCCCATGCTGCTCAACTGCTTCTTGAAGCTTTCATTCATGCCAATGCCGAGAGAAAGCATGACCACAATAGACGCCGTTCCGATCACAACACCGAGTATGGTAAGAATTGATCTGGTTTTTCTTCTCATGAAATTTTTCAAGGCCAGCCTGATTAGATCAGCTTTATTCATCCAGACTCATTTCCTTCCTTCTCACATGCCTTTTCCTGAGTATTTTAAAAGTGGCGACAGCAGCTATGAGTACAAAAGCAGGTATCACATATATCAATATGCTCGTTTTCTTCACAGGCGCCGCTCCCGGCATCACCACTCCTTTGTCTATAGGCATCCCATTTTTATCAAACATAGGCTCCTGCTGCACCATCTCCATAATGTTTATGCTGAATTCCTTGCGTATTTCTGAAACCTTGCCATTCGCATCCTCGAAGGAGAATACGATGCTTCCCTTCAGATTTCCAGCCGCCGTCGGAGTAATAGAGGCATCAAAGGAGTCTGTTCTTCCGGACTCGAAATTGCCCACATAATAGTTCAGATTCTGTCCCTGGAAGTCACCCTCAGCCTTGACCATCATATTGTAAAGCGTTGACCTGCCCATATTGTAAAAGTCGATGTACACCGAAAGAGGCTGTCCCATAAAGGTTTCAGGAGGAAGACTTATCTCTCCCGTAACCAGCCTTGGATTCTGCAATACCGAAACGCTTATCGTTTCCCTAGCGGTAAAGGGATTGCCCTTTTCGTCCTCATATTCAAAGTTAATGGTGAGAGCATAGGATTTTTGTTCCGCATTCGGCTTAACATTGAGCAGGAGCGTTCTTTCAACATTATCCTTGCTGGCAATGCCCTCGATGAAAAATGTATTTCCGCTGCCGACAGGTGTAAATGTTCCGTCTTCCGAGGTTACTGTAACCTTGATGTTTGATATGTTTGCTATACGGCTCGTATTGAGGAAGGACATCAGAAGCTTGAAGTTCTCACCGGCTTTAACTGACGACGGCTCCAGCGAGTATTTGTCGACAATAATTCTGGGTACGGTCCTGCCTGCCCCGTTCTCAATGTATACCCCTATATACTGTGATGCGTTATATTTAACTCCATAAACATCTTCATATTCTACATTTACAGCCAATGGGTAATTCTTAGTCACGGCGTCATCGGTTGCGAACATCTTGAATGAGACTGTTTTGCCGTTTTTGGCTTCCAGGCTGTCAATGTAGACCGGACTCAACGATTTTGTAACAATCCGGTTGTCTGTACTTAACGATACTTTAATATTCCTCGCAGCAGCACCGCCATTATTTTTTAAATCCAGCTTTACCTCGAAATCCTTATTGGGAGCCAGTACTTCCTGAGGTGAAGTGATTTTTTCAAAAATAATAGATGGCTTAGTCCCCTCACCTTCACCGGCCGGAACGAATATCTGATTATTTTCGGAATAAGCAGCACCGGTCTCATCCTTGTAATCCATTTTTACTGAGAGTTCATTGCTTCCAACCACCGCAGAAGCAGGCATCAGGAGCTGATAGCTGACTTTTTCGCTGCTGTTGCCGGCTATTCGATTCAAATATTTCACATCGGTGGAATTGTAGGTGGTAAAGCCTCCGCTTCTCAGGCCTACCAGGGTAATCTTAACATCTCTGGCAGGGAGGTTGCCTATGTTTTTCACCTTCAGTTCAAGGCCGATGGTGCCTGACGTTGTGGTACCCTGCCTTACAAAAACGCTGTCAACTGTGAGCCTTGGATTCATATTATCGTTCTGAACCCTGATGTATACTGTTTCGGATGATGAAAAGCTGTTACCATATGCGCTCAGGAAGTCGTACTTCAACTTCAGTGTATAAATACCTTCCGGTGCGCTTTTTAAAACCCCGATATCAAAAACGACTGTCTTCGTCTCATTCCCATTTATCAGATCAACCGTCTGCCTCAGGTCAAAGTTTTCAAGTACTAATGGAGCCTTCGTTTCATCATCCATTTTCAATGTCACGGTGATGTCCCTTGCCTGATAAACACTTGTGTTTTTCACCGGGTAGGTCAATGTCTGTGAGCTGCCTGCAACTATGGTAGGTACACTGTTGCCGCTGGTGGTGCCGAGCTTCGGAGTATACTTTGAGGTATCCACAGGAATGGAAGGCGCCGGGCTTGTGTCTGTGGGCTTTACCTCGGATATGTAAATA
>CAYGHY010000258.1:0-4244 GCA_964349435.1 uncultured Oscillospiraceae bacterium | reverse complement strand
ATCCATTAGTGACCAAAATGCCGTATGATTTTCTGTACTTATAGAATTGGGATCTTGAATGACTTGTACAATTATTTCATTTAGTTTTGTTTTATCTTCTTGCGCTATGTCGGTATTTACATTTGCCTCAGTATTTTGGGGTTGTGTGCTTGTTGTATGTGGAAAAATAAAATAGCCCAATTTGGGTTCCTTTATTCATTTACTGCTGCTTTTTTAAATGTGAAATTATCACAATTTCTGTGACAATCCTTACAGGCTGGTATTTGTTTTACATCCAGCAAATCAGCAAGCTTATTACACATTTCAATGATAGATTCTTCCGTAATGGGGGGGATAGCCATTGGTTCGATCAGATAGGTTTTATGTAGTCTTTTGATGTCGGATAAACTGACAAAGGATTCGTTACCTGTATGCATACCGATGTAATGCAGTTGGGGTATACTATTCTCAACCGTCAGCTTCTGCAAAAACGAGGGTGATTTTTTTTCTCGGTATAACGATTGAATTGGTAGCACAATAATAGAATCATAATCAGTCCTATGATTGTACAGATCCTTTTGGAGTATAATGGCTGGACGAATTTTATGGGGTATGATAACAGATGCTATTGATTTGCCGCTTTCAGTTGTTTTTAATAAGTTCTTATTAAAAACGACATCCCTTTTTATCGATCTTCCACAATCATTCTTAGCATTTGTACATCCTGTACTTTCGCTACACGTCGAACAACTTTCAAAGAATACTAAAGGGTTCGGTTGTGAAAATGGAATAGCAGTCCAGTAAATTTTGCCTCTGAAAATCTGTAAATGGTCTACAGAAAGACTGACTGACATCAAACGTACCCCCAAGATTTACTCATCGTAATCCATTAACTTTTGCATTTCCTTGATTTCCTCATCGGATAGTTCAGTAAATGCTTTTTCATATTTATTCATTTTATCTTTAGATGTTTTATCCGATGGACACAGCTTATCCACGAATGAACCTAAACTTTTCACCGGGGTACTTTGTATTACCATCGTGTTCATATCTGACCCCCTACTTTTCTTCTTACTACGCTTCATAACTTTATCACTCCCCGTGATATAATGCAAGACCACTAATGACTAAATATAACATATTACAATTAATATGCTATTTTATACTTTATTTATGTCCATTTTAAAGCCATTCAAACAGGTTCCATACATTATATCGACTAAAATAAATATACGCCAATCTTACTTTCACACATTTCTAATCCGTTGGCCGGGGGTTCGAATCCCTTCAGGCACGCCAAATAAAAACGCAACATATAACAGCGTTTTTTTTGTATTGACCGGAGAAGGGATTCTTATATTTTTTGGCTTTTTCGTAAAAATTGCTTACAAAGCAAAAGCACATCCTTTTAAAACAGACGTGACAAGTTGTTGTCATATATGCTATAATCCATTTACAAGTAGAATTGTATGCTTGATATTTTATAGTCGGACTGGTATTGTGATTGCAGCCGACAATGTTTTAAATTATGCGCCGTATCATATAGTGAACGGCAGCAGGGAGGATTTAAAATGAAGAAAAGTTTTGTTCTCGGCGTAACCGGGTCCGTTCCTGCGTATAAGAACGCGGATTTTGTCAGTGGATCGGTATGCACGGGTCACATTGCACTTGTCGAAAATCCACCCCGCAAAAATAGAAAATATTAATAAGCTGCCTTTCAAAGGGTGCACCTTAATTGGCCAATGGAAGGTTTTTCTGCACGTGTGGTATTATATCGCCATGAACAGAAAGATTATCACAGCATTATTAAGATATTACGAAAGGATTGGTGTGAATGAAAAAGACTGTTGCATCTTTTAGTGAAGCGAAATTAGCCGGGACAAAAATAACCATGCTTACTGCCTATGATTACTCTACGGCGAGGCTGGTGGATTCGTGCGATATTGACGGTATACTTGTAGGAGACTCGCTGGGTATGGTATGTCTGGGTTATAAGGATACTCTGCGTGTAACCATGGAGGATATGATACACCACACAAGTGCTGCATCAAGAGGTACCAAGAACGCACTTCTGGTGGCAGATATGCCATTTATGTCATACCACGCTTCTGTATATGATGCTGTTAAAAACGCAGGAAGGCTTATACAGCATGGGCACGCCGAGGCTGTAAAGCTCGAGGGAGGCGTATTGGTGGCACGGCAGGTGCGTGCGATTGTTAAAGCACAGATACCTGTCATGGGGCACATAGGACTTACACCACAATCTGTTAATTTGTTCGGTGGCTTCAAAGTACAGGGATGTCGGCTTGAGACTGCTAGAAAACTCATTGACGATGCAAAGAGACTCGAAGATGCAGGAGCTTTCGCAATAGTACTGGAGTGTATCCCCGAGGCTTTGTCGGAGAAAATAACCAAAGCTGTTTCGGTTCCTACAATAGGTATCGGCGCCGGTTCAAACTGTGACGGGCAAATACTGGTGTATCATGATATGCTTGGTATGTGTTCAGACTTTAAACCCAAATTTGTAAAGGTGTTTGCAAATGCAGGAGAATTAATTGAACAAGGTATAAGAAAGTATGCAGATGAAATCAGAAACGGCTGTTTTCCTGACGCCGATCATTCATATGCAATAGATTCCGAGATTATTGAAAAGCTTTAATAAAAAACAGTACTATATAATGATAATGCTAGGGAAGGTATAAATTTATGAATACGACTATAAAAATAAAAGATGTGCGGGAAATGACGGAAGACTGGAGAAGGCAAGGACTTTCAATAGGTTTTGTTCCTACCATGGGTTATCTGCATGACGGGCATAGAAGCCTGATCGAAAAGGCAAGAAAAGAAAACGACAAGGTGGTTGTCAGTATATTTGTTAATCCTATACAATTTGGCCCTAATGAGGATTTTGCAAAATATCCGAGAGACATTACCCAAGATATGGAAATGTGCGGCAAGGCAGGCGCGGACTTTGTTTTTACCCCGAAAGCCTCAGAGATGTATCCATCGAGAATTTTTGCGTATGTTAATATGGAAGAACTCGGAGACGGACTCTGTGGCGCCAAGCGTCCGGGTCATTTTCGGGGAGTGTGTACTGTCGTGGCAAAACTGTTTAATATTATAATGCCTGACAGGGCGTATTTCGGTGAGAAAGACGCTCAGCAGCTGGCTATAATCAAGCGTATGGCGCATGACTTGAATTTTAAAACCGAGATTGTGCCCTGTCCTATTGTTCGTGAACCAGACGGCCTCGCTATGAGTTCAAGAAACATATACCTTTCATCCGAAGAAAGGATTGCAGCGCTTGTAATATCAAAAAGCCTCAGTATAGCACAGAGTGCACTGTTTAATGGTGAGAAGGATGCGGCAGAAATTGGGAGCCTGATTGCCGGAGAAATATCCCATGAGCCCCTCGCCCATATTGATTATATCAATATTGTTGATGCACTTACACTTAGGCCTATAGATAGAATTCAAGGAACTGTATTGGTTGCTGCAGCAGTTTATATAGGAAGTACAAGACTTATCGATAATTTTACCTTTGAGGGGGATTGAATATGGTTTTTACAATGCTGAAGGCCAAAATACACAGGGCTGTTGTTACCGAAGCCAACCTGAATTATGTCGGAAGCATTACCATTGACAAGGATTTGATGGACGCTTCGGGTATACTTGAGTATGAGCAGGTCAATGTAGTTGATATCAATAATGGCAACAGACTTGATACGTATGCGATTGCCGGACCTCGCAAAAGCGGCGTCATATGTCTTAATGGTGCAGCTGCCAGATTGGTGCATGAAGGAGACAAAATAATCATAATGGCATATTGCCATGTTGATTCTGCGGTCGTACAGGAATACAGTCCGACTATTGTATTTGTCAACGAGCAGAATAAAATAGTTGAAGTAAAAAACATTGAAGAGCATGGAAAATTCAAATAGAATAAGCTGAAACTGCAAAGAAGAAATTTGGTAAGACATCAGGAACCTGGCATTTCAAGAAAATTCGCTTAGCTCATGACTTAAAACCAAAGCGAATTTATCTTGTTCGCTATGGAACCCTATGGTTCCCTTCGACGGATGCCTTATAACTTTATTTTGCATCCTGAGCACCCTCCTTAAACCGGGAAAGGGGAGTCCCCTTTCCAAACCCCAGCATAGGAATCTGTTAGGAAATTTATAAATTCCTATGCTTCAAGAAAATTCGCTTAGCTCATGACTTAAAACCAAAGCGAATTTATCTTGTTCGCTATGGAACCCTATGGT
>CAYGHY010000257.1:0-4277 GCA_964349435.1 uncultured Oscillospiraceae bacterium | reverse complement strand
TTTTTCATTCTATTGTAAAGATCGTTTGCCTTTTTGCTGCCACCTTTACCTTCAATATATGTTTCTGCAATCAGAGGATCATCCAGTTTCCGGGATAGTTTCTCATTCACTTCGACCGACCGGCTGAGAACGGAAGCATACTTCTCAAATGGGTTGTCATTTTGAACATTTGGTTGATAATTGGATAAAGCTTCACTGATCATCCGTCGCTGGGAATATTCATTGTAATTGAGTGCCGTTTGAAAATCGCGTTCACTCAAGCTCCCTATTGTGTTGTTGCGCTGAGCAACATCAACGACATTAAATATTCTCCTTACTACGGGATTAGCAACGGCAAACCTGTTTCCGACAAACTCTCCTTTGTGAACTGTACCATCTTCTTCCCACCAGTTGCCAGATCGGGTATAGCCGCCACTTGCATATCCTTCTTTTGCTGCGTTACGCTGCTCCTGAGCTACGGCAATCTGGCCGGCACCATAAAGAACTGCGGCAGCAGCTGCGGCAGCACCCAATGCCGGGCCAACCACTGGAATACCCGCCATGGCTTTAAATGATTCCATTGCCGCGAGGGCAGTACTTGATATCACATTTGCCACTGTGATGATGAACTGCTTATCTGCATATTTTGCTCTCACTTCATGCATTTTCCTTTCTTTTTCTTCTTCGAGTTGAGCAACTCTTTTAGAATTGTCCCCGGCAGCTTTGATCATTTTATTATACTTCCGTTCTACTGACATCTCTTCAGCTCGCTGGAAATTGTCAATAGCTCCGGATAATTCTGCAGAAATGTTTTGAATGCCTTCTGCCATTTGTAAGTACTTACCAAAGTACTTATCCAAGTAGCTTTCTCTGAGATCATACAATGCTTTCTGATATTCCTCCTCACTAATCATTTCATATTCACGCTGTCTATCAAGAAGGGATTTTTCAGCATGATATCCTTCGGGAGAATAGTCTTCTTCTTCAACCGGTTCTTCCCGAAATCCCTTTTTGAGTTTATCCTGGAGTTCCTTTTGTTGCTGTTGTAATGCAATAAAACGGCGATTGGATTCCTGGATCATCTTGTCGGTAAGCTGTGTTTCAACATCAGTTGAATCCATCCCGTATTCCTTACGAAGTTCAATTATTGACATAAGATGATTTACTTCCGCAATATATGCATCACGATGATACTCATCTTCATTGATCTTTTTCTCCAGAAGACTTCTTTTTAACGTTAGGATCTCTTTATCGTAGCCATTCTGCAGAGTATCCAATCTTTTTTTAATTGGATCTACATTTGATTGTTGATTGGTATTTGGGGTATAAGGAGAGAATGGTTCAAGATTGTCATCGTCTTCATCCTGATTAACAGTTCTCTTTATCGCATTTGTTTCTTCAATCTTTTTGTTTAATGAAGTGTATGCTTCAATCTCTTTGTTTATTCCGGAAATTGATTTCTCCATGAATTGAGCCCTTGTTGCATAGCTCGATTGAAGAAGAATATTGCTTTTGATGAATCCTTTGGCTTTATCCTCTTCAATTAATGTATTCAATCTTGATATTTCAATTTCTTTTTCAATTTTCTTTCCATACAGATCCGACAATTTCTCTGCAATCGCTTTTTGTTGTGCATTTCGTGTGATTGCCGCTGTATATTCATCTATTGCAGTTGCTGCTTCCTTTGAATTGATGTTTTCTAATTTGATATTACCTAGATACTCTGGAGATATTTTATTAATCTTTCGGATAGCATTCAAGCGCTGATCTCTCGATAATTTTTCATTACGAGCAGTTTGAAGTAGTAAATCCAATTTTGATTTTTCATCTGCAATACTTTTTGAAACATCTTTTGTAATGCTTTCAAGTGCTTTCTTCTCAGAGTTAACTCCTGAAATTCTATTTCTCAGTATCAAGAATGCACCCCCCATCGCAATTACAGCCCCAATTGCAAGACCTAAAGGATTGGTCTTCATCGTGGCGTTAAGAATCTTCCAAGCAGCTGTCATTCTTTTTACATTACCGGTTAATGCCCCAGCAACCACGTTGTATGCAGCTCCAGCAATTCGTCCAGCAATCAACCCGGCATTTTGCATTTTCAAGTGAATGTTTGCCATTTTCCAGGCATCTTTTAACTTTGTTGTCCAAAAGACATTCAGCTTAACTCCTGCAGTATATGCTGCATATACTGTTACTAGGTAAAGAATATATTTGCCATATTTTCCCAGGAAATCCAATAATCCGGGTAAAAGTTTCACCAGGTAAGTGACTATATTGGTACTCTTGAGTAATGCGGGATTTAGCCTTTCACCTAATTCAAGGGCAGCATCCTTAAATTCTTTTCTTCTTTTTTCAAGTTGGGCATTTAAGTTATTGTTTTTTACTCCATACTCATCTGTCATCGATGTCCCCTCTGCAAAAGCTTCATTAGAAATCCGCTGTGCCTCTTCTACTTTAGAGATGTTTGTGGCCAGGGATGAGAGTACACCTACAGCTCGGGCACCATCGAGGCCCATCTCTTGAAAGATTGGGATCAGTTGCTGAAAACCACCTTTTTCTGATAAAGACTTAAGAACGGTTTTGATGGCCATGTTGGCATCATTTTTCAAAAGATCACTAAAATGTTCAACTTCGATTCCGGCAAGTTTTGCATATTTTGCCGGATCTCCCATAACTTTCATAATAAAGTTCTGAAGAGCAGTAGCACTCATCTCAACAGCTTGTCCACTTTGGTCAAGGGCCGAAGCGTATCCCAGGACATCCTGAACAGATATTCCAGCCTGGGATGCTACACCACCTAATCTTTGAGTAAAGCTCACAAGATACTGTTCATTCGCCGTACTACTCTGTCCCAGTTCATTGATTGCAGACCCGATTGCAAGCATCTGTCCTTTGAGATCCATATCAGTAAGCTCTTTGGTTGAGATCTTGAAAACATCATTGATTTTGCCAATATTGCGGATTGCTCCTTCTCCCAGATCTTCACCAAGTGCCACATCTATCTGATTTGCCGCGTCCACAAATTGCAAAATTTCTTCCTTACCGGTTATTCCCAGTTTCCCCGCATCTCGAGCCAACATGTTCAATGCTTCTCGAGAGGTTCTAGTATCCATTTTCTTAAACTCCTCGTTGAGAGCAACAGTTTCCTGTCTTGTTAGACCGGTTGTTTTCATAACATCCGCGTAGACATCATCCATTTTGGCCACATCTTCACTGAGCCTTCTGAGAGCTAATGACGCACCGGTAACTGACGCTATTGCTGCAGTTGCACCTGCGAAATATTTGTTGAAACCATTTGCAATTCTTGATATGCGACTTTCAGAAACTTGCGACTCGACAGCAATCTTACTCAATTCACCGCGAACCCTTCGGATGTTCATGTTTAGATCATTCCAGTCCTTGGATCCTCTTTTTATTCTACCTGAATCCAGCTGTTTGTTCATGGCTGTCAGCGCATCTTTCAAGTCCTTTGGCCGGGCTGTATGTAAGTTGCTAAGTACGTGATTAACATCTATGGTTTGCTTACGGAGATCATTCATTGATTTACGAGCAGCTTTCAGGTCAGGCTCTAGAGTTTTGGCGAGTGCATGATTTCCACTTTTCCTTAGATCATCAATTGTTCTGGACAAAGTTTGAGCATGTACCCGCATTTCATCCAGCTCTTTTTTAGCCTGCTCACCATTAAGTAGAGTGGTTAAAACTACAGTATTATTGTTCATGTCATCCTATTTTTGAGCTAAAATAAGATGTTTCAAATTTGTGTAAAAAGACAGGAGTAAAAAGAGGTTCCATTTTTTTTATATAGTAGTATTGTTATGCTAATCTTTTCATTATCTTTGCCATTGCCCAACCAGTTGAACACAAATTAAAGGAGCCTCTCAGGCGTGTAATCCGTATAAACGGATTCCGGGATCAACTCCGGTGGGCGCACGTCTGAGAGGTTTCTCTTTTTTTAATGCAATTACTTAATACTATGGATTTCAAAGACACTATTAAATTGTTATCGGAGAGAGTATCGAAGTTAAAAGACAGTCTTCAGACAGAAGAGTCTGTCAAAAATGCCTTGATCATGCCATTTATCCAAACTCTTGGATATGATGTTTTCAATCCCTTTGAGGTGATGCCAGAATTCACTTGTGATATTGGCACCAAAAAAGGCGAGAAGATCGATTATGCTATTATGAAAGATGGAAATCCTGTTATACTTATCGAGTGTAAACATTGGAACCAAGAGCTCACCCTTTATGATAACCAGCTTCTGAGGTACTTCCACGTATCAACTGCAAAATTCGGTATCT
>CAYGHY010000256.1:0-4292 GCA_964349435.1 uncultured Oscillospiraceae bacterium | reverse complement strand
TTTTTAGTATATTAGTCAATGTATTATAAACATCAGAATGCACTCCTTACTAAGTTGATATGGTCTAATATAAATTCCTCGTTTGCTTTTTTCCCGGACACTTCGACTATGTCAAAACGCATATTTCTTTCTCCAAGATTCTTATGTTTTATGAAAGTCCAGGCAAGGGCTTTTATTTTTTTTATCTTTTTATAAGATACCGCTTCAATGGGAGTACCAAATAGAATGCTAGTTCGGGTCTTTACCTCAACAAAGCATATATATTCGTTCTCAACTGCAATTATATCAATTTCGCCAAACCTACCAGATCTGTAATTTTTTTCGAGAATAGTGAAACCGTTCTTAACAAGATAATCTGCGGCAATTCTTTCGCCGATACCACCGAAACTCCGCTTATTCATGCCTGTCTCCCATTAATACTGCTTTATCAAAGCTGCTGTCCAGCTTGCTTACGAAAACAAGTACCTGTGCCACCACTTCATATAGCTCCCTAGGTATCTCGTCTCCTATACTGAGATAATTCAACGTATGTGCAAGACTGGCATCTTCATATAAAGGCACATCGCTTTCCTTAGCTTTGGCGATGATTCTTTCAGCAGTATCTCCCCTGCCCAGCGCTACAATCTCAGGTACCCCGCCTTTTTCAGGAGAATATTTAAGAGCCGCAGCTTCTTTTATTTTTGATTTTTCTTTTTTATTTTCCATCAAGTTACTTCCCTGCCCTGTTTTTTAAAAGTCACATATCTCCCTCACCCCGGCAGTTGAAAGGGAGCTATCGTCTGCTATCGTCTGCGGTAATTTTATCTGGTCTCAAATACGCATGTCTACTTTGCTGTGATTAGGATCCATCATTTTCAAAAGGAGCTGGGCCTGCTTCACTGGTGGTGCGGCGGAGTCAATTAATGCATATCTGATGTCTACCAACTTAAATCCACAATCAGCAAGGCCGGAATATAAGCATTTGATATTCTCCTTAATAAATTGACTGATTTGAATCTTCTCTGTTCTGAGATTTATGCTGACATTGTTGCCCTTTAGATCAAGTAACGTCTCAATCCTGCCCATATTGTCCGTATCAAGTGAAACAAAAATAACAGTGTTATGGGGATCAATACCTTTTTGGTTCTGGCGCCGTTTCATAACATAAAGCTCTGATGTAGTGTTGCTGCCTGAAAAACTGACTGGCAGCTGATAATAGAGCATGCCGCTGTTATTGAGCTGGTTCAATAGCTTTACACTGTCATTTAGCGGCGTAGTAGCTGCAGTGATGACTTTGCCTCCCTCCATATCTGTTATATTTGATTCTAGGATTGCAGCTTTTAGCATGTTCAGCTTATTGTTCAATTCTTTGTTAAGCTTGTTTACATTAAGCTCGGATGCTAAATCTGCTGAATCCGTCTTAATAAAAAGCTCTTTGATTGCATCCTTCAATTTTGTAAAATAATCCGCTTCGCTAGAATCAACCATATTACTCTGCATTTTTGATGTTTTTCGCACGTCTGTGTCTGCTTGTGCGCCAATTGCATCAGCGGTCTGGCCGATGTTCCGTGTAACACTATCAATGCCGGCCTGGCCTATCGCTGCCGAAAAGGTTGCAGTGGTTGCGGTGGTTGCGGTGGTTGCGGTGGTTGCAGCAGCGGCGTTTTTCAAACCGTCAGCCGCTGATGATGTCTTGGCGTCTCCCGGCTGATCTGCAGATACTGCTAATCTCTCCCCGACTCTAGGCTGACTTGTAGGAACTGCTGATGTTAATCCAACTCCGGGAGGATCTGCAGTGGTGATTTTTGCGGTAAATGTTTCTAAAGCTGTATCCACACTTGTCGCGACTTCTGCAGACGGGGCAGAGGTTGTTTTACCAAATGCAGGGGATGGTTGAGCATCAGTGGTATTATTGTTCAAGCTGTTGGCCTGTCGTGATGATTGCGTTGCTAATACAGTATTTGTTATGTTTCTACCCGTCTCTCTGCTAATACTGTCAAGAGCTACATGAAGTCCCTCTAACTGTTTACCTAATTTCAGGTCGCCATCCAGTAGCTTTGTCAGCAACTCAAAGTTAGTCTGTTCGGGTTGCAGGTTTTTAGAAATCAAAAATACTGCTTTTTCTGCATTTAAACCTTTGAAGTCTCTCCTGAGTTCCGCAGCTTGATTAATTTTAGTCAATGTGACAGTCTCACCGGCTTTTATGAACTCAGCGGCTAGCTCCATATTTTTAGCATCCGGCTTTATTTGAAGCGTATCTAGTATGCTTTTGAGAATACTTGGTCTGATTCCGTTTTGTGATGAATCCTTTACTACTTCAAGGAAGAGAGTGCCTTCAGCCTTGGAGGTAACAGCCAGTGTAAGAGTCTGTCCGACTTTAGCTTCCAGTCCTTCTGTTGTAGCCGCTTTTAAAACGGAGCCGTCAAAAAGCCTCAATACAACCTCACTTGATGTGATTTCAAGTACCTTAGCCTTGATCACATCACCTGCATCAAGCCTGTCAAGCAGATATGCAACATTTGTCATGACTGCGGCAGGAATATTTGACTGGCCATCTATTCGCATATGGGGATCCCTTTCCGCCAAGCGCTCCTATTACAGAAAATTCTTTGTGAAGCTTACTCTATGTATCGGACAAATACCATATTTTTTTATAGCATTTATATGCTCTTCAGTGCCATACCCCTTATGCCTTTTGAAGCCATATTGCGGATATATATCGTCGGCTTTCACTATCATACGGTCTCTGGTAACTTTAGCCACAATTGAAGCGGCGGCAATGGAAATACTCAATGAATCACCCTTTATAATCGGCAATTGCGCAATATTGACATCCTTCAGACTGACGGCATCAATAAGCAGCATATCCGGCTTCGGCTTCATCTGCTCAACAGCGCTTCTCATGGCAAGCTTAGTTGCATTTAATATATTCATGTTGTCTATACATTTTTCGTCAACTATTCCAATGCTAATCGAGACCGCTTTTTCTGCAATGACTTCATACAGCTTTTCTCTTTGGGCGGCACTTAACTTTTTCGAGTCATTCAGTCCCGCAATCAAACAATTTGTCGGGAGCATCACACAGGCTGCAACTACAGGCCCGGCCAACGGCCCTCTACCGGCTTCATCTATTCCTGCAACATGCCGATAGCCCTGCAGTGCTACTTCCCTCTCATATATACTCATCAGCTTGAGGCGTTCTATTTCTTTCTCCTCAGACTGTTTGCTTTTATATTTAACAATGAGTTTATTAATTGTTTCAGTTCCTTCAAGCCCTATTCCTTCATGGTAGTCAAGAGCCTCAACAGAAGACATTTCCTTCATTTCGTCTTCAATGTCCTTCAGTTTCCTGTGCTGAGCCATTGTTCTTCTCCACCTCGTTTCATATTTTTTTTGTGTTATCTATTGGTTTTTCCAGTGATATCCTCCCTATTTTACCGCCTCGGAACTCATCGAGCAGAATTATGGATATCCTTCTTAAGTCTATTTCTCCTCCAGGCAAAATACAGCCCCTTTTTTTGCCTGCCGCTTCAAGTAATTGGTAGCCTGTGAGACCATCGACGTCCTGTAAACCAAAGCGTTGTGCAAACTCTCCCTGATAGTCTGCCGCCAACTTTTTAGCTAGTTCTGCGGCTACCTCAGTTATATCCAAGATGTCGTCTTTTATCGCACCTGTATAGGCAAGATGCAGTGCAGTGGTTTGATCCTCGAATTTTGACCAGAGAATTCCTGGAGTATCAAGAAGCTCTATTTCAGGGTCTAGACGGATCCACTGTTTCCCCCTGGTAACACCAGGCCTGTCCGCCGTTGCAGTAACCGCCTTGCCTGCGATTTTATTTATAAAAGTAGATTTTCCTACATTAGGTATACCCACAATCATTGTTCTGGTTGGTCTGAAAATCCTGCCTTTTTGCTTGTCCCGCTCCAGCCTGTCCTTCATTAATACTTTTAAACCATCTTTCAGATGGTTCATACCTGTGCCTTTTATAGAATCGACAAAAATAACAGTGGAGCCTTTACTTTTGTACCATTTCGCCCACTCTTTCGACACGGCTGCATCAGCCATATCAGCTTTATTTAGAACAATAAGACGGGGTTTATTATTAATGATGGAGTCAATATCAGGATTTTTGCTGCTGGCAGGTATCCTTGCATCAAGCAGCTCCACTACAACGTCAACTAGTCTCAGATTTTCCGAAAGCAGTCGTTTGGTTTTTGCCATATGGCCTGGAAACCATTGAATATTCATATTGTTTTTATTCCTTTTTTGAAAATGTTATCACCGTACACAGTACTATTTTAACATATGTAAC
>CAYGHY010000255.1:0-4308 GCA_964349435.1 uncultured Oscillospiraceae bacterium | reverse complement strand
CAATTATTCTCATATAACCTACATTTATTAACTAAAACCTTGCTACAAAATTATAGCAAGAAAATCAGCAGCAGACATTAAGTTGTCCACATTTATTGTTATACCAATAATTTTAACGAATTTTGAAGGACAAATTTAAGTAGCGTTTATGTTTAAAAAAGCCATTTTATTGATCACAGCAATCTTTTTTGCCTTATCTTTAGCCTCTGCAAAATCAGACACTTTAGGTAAGAAAAAAGTCATTGCCTTTCTACCCTTACAATCTCAAATTGATCCTGCAGCACGCAGAACGACTAACAAGGTGTTTGAAATGGCCGCTGAGAAGAAGGCTGACGCCATCATTATTGAGATGAACACACCAGGAGGTATGTTGAATGAAGCCGACTCTATCAGAACGAAGATTATCAATTCTACAATCCCCGTTTTTGTTTTCATCAATCCGAATGCAGCCTCAGCCGGAGCCTTGATATCCATTGCCTGCAACAAGATATATATGTCTAATGGCAGTACTATCGGAGCTGCAACTGTGGTAACACAAAATGCGGAGGAGTTACCCGACAAATATCAATCGTATATGCGTGCCATGATGCGCTCCACAGCAGAGTACAGAGGACGAAATCCCGACATTGCCGAAGCTATGGTAGATGAAAAGTTAGAAGTTCCCAACATATCGCCTGCCGGACAGGTGCTGACACTCACCCGTTCCGAAGCCATTGAAGTAGGCTTTTGTGACGGTAAGGCAGAAAGCATTGAGGAAGTACTGGAGATGGAAGGCTATACAAATTACGAGATTATAGAATATAAATTCGGACTCATTGACAAGATCATCAATTTCCTTATCAACCCTTTCATACACGGCATACTTATACTGATAATTCTTGGAGGCATCTATTATGAGTTGCAGAGTCCGGGGATAGGCTTTCCCCTTGCTGCCGCCATCACGGCTGCCATTCTTTATTTCGCTCCGCTTTATCTGGAAGAACTCGCTGCCAATTGGGAAATATTATTATTTTTCCTTGGTTTGGGGCTTCTTGCTTTGGAGATTTTTGTCTTCCCCGGCTTCGGGGTGGCAGGCATAGCAGGAATCATTGTTATCATCAGCAGCCTCATTTTAAGTATGCTGAACAATTTATATTTTGACTTCACCTTCACAAGCGGAGACGAAATAGTTAAAGCAATTGTGGTGGTACTTGGCTCTTTCACTATCGGGATGATTTTCATCTTCGCTACAGGGGGTAGTTTTGTTCGTTCCCGACTATTTCAGCGGCTCGTTCTTCAAGACACACTGAGCAAAGTGGATTACAGACTTGACCATCTTAATACTTCAGAGATTGAAAAAACAATCCTTACAGGTAAAAGCGGATACGCCCAGACCGATATGCACCCCAGCGGCAAAATCAATATTGACGGTGAAGTTTACTTTGCCATAAGCGAAGGCGATTTTATATCAAGAGACAGCCGTATTATTGTAACAGAGGATTATTACAATAAAATTGTTGTACGTAAATTTGAAGATGATTAAAGATGAAAAGAAGTCTTGCTCTTGTTGTATTAACACTAGTATCTTGTCAAATATACGCTCAGTTCTTTAAAAGCGGCATCATGCCGGCCTTTAACATGACTCAGATTACAGGTGATAATATGCTTGGATACAATAAGCCTGGAATTCTTTTTGGCACCTACGTTGAACATAAGCTGAATGATTTTATCAGCCTCCGTATGGAGCTAAATTTCACACAAAAAGGCAGCCGCAGAATTATTGACGAGTGGAATACAAGTCCCGGAACATGGGACCTCTACAGAGTTGATTATCTCGAAGTGCCCTTACTGTTTGACCATCTGATATACAATAAATTCGGGGCTACGGGAGGTTTGGCTCTCGGCTTTCGTGTCCATGAGTTTTACAGGGATCGTTACGGCACTGACGACCCCAATTTCACTATGGCCAAAAGGACTGAAAGCAGTTTCTTGTTCGGAGGATTTTATGAGCATAGTGAACGTATTACCTTTTTCGTCAGGCATCAAAGCTCAATCTTTAATTTTTCCACCACCGACAACACCCCAATATGGCAGTTTTGGGGAACAATCAAAAGAGGCTACATACACGTCATGCTAAGCTTCGGACTGAGATATTACTTTGGGGTTGGGTAACCTTCTCGATTCTATCTCATTTTCATTAATCGCATGTTTAAAAGCAAGTATTTACAGCTCACAAACATCATCATTACGGCACAAACAGGCACAATACTGAGCAGTATTTTCTTTTAAAATGAGCTGCAAAGGCAAAGTATAAACTGCATAGTTTCATTTTTTTAACAAAATTGGGGTATTGGTAATCGGGCAGTCGGGATACATCACCTCATCAGAGTCTCCTGCTGTGTCCTTTTCAAGTAACTCAGTCAGGAGTCATGTTTCTTTAAAGCAGTCATCAAATCCTGCATCCGGCACTACCTCGTTTTGCGTGGTATTTCTGATGGTATTCTTCGGCTCTCCAGAAAACACCTGCCTCCTCAATCAGGGTAACTACCGGCTCTTTATATATACCCTTTGCCTCCAGTTCTCTTTTGGATTGCTCTGCTTGCAAGCGTTGCTCTTCGCTGTGGTAAAAAACAGCAGACCTGTACTGTGTGCCAAAATCCGGTCCTTGCCTGTTTAACTGTGTCGGGTTGTGCATCTGCCAAAAATGATCTAAAAGCTGTTCGTAAGTTATTATGTCAGGGTCAAACTGCAACTGCAGAACTTCGGCATGTCCGCTTTTTCCGGTGCAGACATCTTCATAAGTCGGGGTTTCCAGATGTCCTCCCATATAACCAACCGCAGTTTCAATTACACCTGACAGCTTCATAAAGTATGTTTCGACACCCCAAAAACATCCGGCAGCAAAAGTAGCTATCTGTAAATCCTTATTTTTTTTCATAAAGTCATTTTTCAAGTGACTCAAATCAGCAAATATCAGGCTAAGGCACTATGTTGGTTTAAATGCAAAAGAACATTGATGTAAATTATTTTTTTTAAACTACTTTTACGCCCTCAAAGAAAGGGCTTTTAATGAATATTTTAAAACATTCTTATTATGCACGAAAGTTTACAACTACTTGATTCAATACGATTGAACTTTAATCCAGGGAGCTTGCTCATACTTAATATTACCATTGCCTTCATCATGTTTGGTGTGGCTTTGCAAATTAAAATCGAGCATTTTACCAAACTATTGAGCAACCCAAAATCTCTCTTTGTTGGCTTTGGCTCTCAGTTTCTGCTGCTTCCTGCTGTTACCTTTTTGCTTTGTATTGCCTTCAGCAAAGTAATCACACCTACCATTGCCTTCGGGATGATATTGGTTGCATCCTGTCCTGGCGGAAACATAAGCAACTTCATAACATCACTGGCAAAAGGTAATATTGCACTTTCTGTCAGTCTTACTGCCGTTGCCACCGTGTCATCCATCTTCCTAACACCATTAAACTTTGCTTTTTGGGGAGGTCTTTATATAAAGTTCCTTTCACTAACAGCCGCTACTTCACTACTGCAGCCACTACATATACCAATGATGCAGGTTTTCCAGACTGTATTTATTCTTCTTGGTATTCCGATAATAACAGGTATGCTGTTCAACTGGAAATTTCCCAAAATAACAGCCATTATTACCAAGCCAATCCGTATTTTCTCCATAATAGCCTTTACAGCCATGTTAGTGCTTGCCTTCATCGCCAATTACGAGTATTTCTGGGCTCATATTAAATACATTCTTATTCTGGTCTTTTTCCACAATGCTTTTGCATTTCTGACTGGCTATTCTATTGCTTCCGTATTTCGTTTAAATTCCCCTGATAAAAGAGCAGTTACCATTGAAACAGGCATACAAAATTCAGCCCTGGGTCTGGCTCTTTTGTTCAATCCAAAGATATTTCCGCCAGAACTGGCTATCGGAGGCATGGCTTTTATTGCTGCATGGTGGGGAATATGGCATATTCTGGCGGGATTAAGTCTTGCCGGTTTTTGGGCATATAAGCCTTTTAAATCAAAACTTCAGGAAAACATTAATTGATTTGTATGGCTTTTCATAATGTTGAAAAATGGACAATAGGTTATGCATTGATTAAAGCTTTTTTTAAGCTTTCTCATAATTGTTTTTTTTACAGAAAAATTGAAACGCAGAATATAGCAAATGTGCCTGACAACGCTCCGGTAATTTTTGCGCCAAATCATCAGAATGCTTTAATGGATCCCTTGGCAGTTATTGCTGTTGTTAAAGGACAGAATGTGTTTTTAGCGCGTTCTGATATTTTTAAAAATCCTCGTATTGCC
>CAYGHY010000254.1:0-4313 GCA_964349435.1 uncultured Oscillospiraceae bacterium | reverse complement strand
ATCCCTTATCGCATGGAGAGCACCTCTAAAAAATGAGGATGCTGGGATCTTAGTCTGAATTCCAGAAGATTGATAGAGCGCATCAATTCTGTTGCAAAGCTCTCCCTCCTCCGGAAAAGAAATCGGGGAGGGAGATTCTGCACCATAAGATTGGGGTAATTCTTGATCCATTGTTATCTAAAAAGGGCTCTTCGCCCTTTGTCATTATACTCCCCACCTCATAGGTGATAACCGTGTCATGAAATGTCACAATCTAGTAGAGTAACATAGAGTTATTTAGACTCTGGAAGCCACTTATTTGACATCCTTGCGCTAACATATTAGGATGAGAGCAAAGAGTCACAATTAGATTGAAGAAACTGCTGTTTCTTTCGCCGAATAAGGAAGCCCCTGAAAAGCGAAAGTCAGATTACTGATGTAACTGTCTTTCCAATTGGGGTTCTTATTATATAACTAACCGTAGGAGGCGAAGATGAAGAAAGTAGTAAAGTCGGACATAAAAAACGAAATCAAGGTGTTACAGAAGATGCTCCCCTGGTTGCAACGAGGCAACCTGAAGGAAATCAGTTACAAGCCGAATCAACCAGCCGTTAAAGAATATTTCCCCCTTGATGAGGCAATAAACAGTGAGTATATAAATGTTCGGCTAGTAAAAAAGGGCCGAAGACTCTGCCTGTTAATTGACGACCTGGATACCGAGGCGGTAATCCAAACCTTCCAGTCAGATTCACCTGCCAATGTGCTAGTAACTTACCTATTAGAAGAAAGACCGGGGGAGATAGTAAAAGTCATAGATATGCCAGACTACATCCATAAAATAACGGGGATGAAACTTAAGGATATTTTCCGAAAGATGAAATACTGGAAAGCACTTGAGTATTACTTTCTGCTTCATCACGATAAACAGAAGTTCCAAATCACTAATCGACTTATCTTAACCAAACTGGAAACTAAAAGGTTGTTCAAGGCGTTTGGCATTGAATGGCGAGATTCGGCATAACCGGATCTTCAACAGATAGCGAGCGTGGAATATTAAAGAATCTCCGAAATGGGGGTTCTTTAATTTTTACACTTAGGTCAGATATATTTTTTAAACAAATTGCTATGAAAAAAGAAAATCTGGCCGTTCGCTACCTGCCGGTGTCCGAGCTCAAACCGAGCGCATATAATCCCCGTCGCTGGGATGCGTCAGCCATTCAGCAGCTGACCGACAGCGTCCGTGAGTTTGGGATGGTCGATCCCATTCTCTGCAATAGTGCTCCTGGCAGAGAGAACATTATTATCGGAGGCCATTTTCGCCTTAAGGTGGCGAAAGACCTTGGCATCAAAGAAGTGCCAGTGGTCTTCGTTAACATTCCCGAGCTTGAGCGTGAGAAAGAACTGAACCTACGACTCAACCACAACCTCGGTGCTTGGGACTTAGACCTTCTGGCTGAGTTCGACCCCGCCCTCCTGCAAGATGTCGGTTTTTCTTCTGAGGAGATGGATGAAATAGTTGGTATCGATGAAACCCCCGAAGTGTTTAATCTGCAAAAGGAATTAGACAAATTGGGTATCACTGACATAGACATCCAGAAAGGTGATCTATGGAAATTGGGAGACCATTACTTGGCTTGCGGTGATTCTACCGATGAAGCCCATATCACGGGACTCGTCTGTGAAGCTCCCCCAGTTCTCTGCCTGACTGACCCCCCATATATATTGGACTACCTCAAAGGCAAAAAGAAACACGGCAAACCAGTAGAAGGCTTTGGTTTCAAGCGTGACCGCAAGTACCTAGAGACTGATGAACTACCAGATAACTTTACCGAGCTTTGGATGGCGAACATCGCTAAAGTAGCTTCACCTGACTTCTCAATCCTGTGTTATGAAAACTGGAAGAACATCCCGACCATTTGGGGTGAGATGGCCAAGCACTGGAAGGTAAAAAACATGATTGTCTGGCACACCCCAAACCGCAATCAGGGATTCGCGGCAAGGTATAAGTTCTTCAGTAAGCACGATATCGCCATGGTCGGCCAAGGCGGTGAGTCAGTATTCAACCTAGAGCCAGAGGATGAGCTACTACAAAACGAATACGAGACAGCGTTGTTTGCCATCCAAGGCAAACCCCAATGGGAAGGCTACGAAAAAGGTAAGAAGTACCAACCGACTGATTTCATTGAGTTCAATGTGGCGGATGAAAAGAGTTCGGGTCAAGGGATTATCTTCGGCGTGAAGCCAATTGAAATATTAATCCCCTACATCAAGGTGCTAACCAAGCGGAATGATTGGGTAATTGAGCCCTTCGGAGGTTCAGGTTCAACTTTGATTGCCTGTGAAAAACTCGGAAGAAAGTGCTACATTTCCGAAAAATCACCTACGTATGCCTGCGTCATCCGGAATAGATGGGAAAAACTGACTGGGCAGAAAGGAGTGAAAGTACGATGAAACCAATGAGTCAAAAAGAGGAATTGTTAGAGATTCTCCGTCGCACCCCTATCGTTCAAACGGCTTGTCAGAAAGTCGGCATCAGCCGAGCAACATTTTACCGGTGGAAGCGAGATAGCAAATCCTTCGCCCAACAGGTGGACAAAGCGTTAACCGAAGGCTGTGACCTAATCAACGATTTAGCTGAGAGTCAACTTTTGACCGCCATTAAAAATCAGAATCTCAGTTCGGTATATTTTTGGCTTAAGAACCATCACAAAGCTTATGCCGACAAACTTCAGGTAATGGCCCAAGTAGAACACAAGGATTCACCGCTGACACCAGCACAGCGAGCCTTGATTAAAAAAGCTCTGTCATTGGCTGGGATATATAAAGGTAAATCAACTGGAGGAAAAAATGTTAAGTAATGAGGATCGCAATAAGTGGATTAATCAGATCATCAATAATCAGTCGATGCGGATTGAGGCGGCTCGGGATAGCCATCTAATGTTCTTCAGTATCTATCTCCCCCACTACGTGCAATACGAGACAGCCGCTTTTCAGAAGGAGATCTTCGAGCTGACCCAAGACACCACAATCAAGACACTAGTGATCTGTGCCTTTCGCGCTTCGGGCAAGAGCACCCTAGTTAGCTTGTCCTATCCTCTTTGGGCAATTATGGGCAAACTCCAGAAAAAGCACATCCTGATCACCAGTAAAACCCAGGATATGGCAAAACGGATACTGGAGAACCTCAAGGGTGAGCTGGAGAACAATGAATTGTTGAAAGCGGATATGGGACCCTTCCGCAGTACCAATACCAAATGGGGTGGTGGGACGATTGAGTTGTCCAAATATCAGGCAAGAATTGTGGTGGCGTCAGTCGAGGAAGGTATCCGAGGTATCAGATACCGCACCCATCGGCCAGATTTAATCATCAGTGATGACGTTGAAGACTTGAATGCAGTCGCCACTCAAGATGGCCGAGATAAGACTTATCGATGGTTTAAGGGCGACCTAGTCCCGACTGGCGATCGCAGAACTAACATTGTGGTGATTGGGAATCTGCTTCACGAAGATTCATTGATCATGCGGTTACGCAAAGAAATCCGAGAAGGCAAACGAGATGGTGTGTTTAAGTTCTATCCCCTGATCGATTACGACGGCAACTGTCTCTGGCCAGGTAAGTATCCAGACAAGGACGATATTGAGGATGAGAAACGAACAGTGGCGGACGAGATTGATTGGAGCCGAGAGTACTTGTTGAAAATCATCTCCGATGCCGAACGAGTGGTGCATCCAGAGTGGTTGCATTACTATAACGAGTTGCCAAATCAAACCCCAGGTATGAATGGCCCCAAATTGCAGTATGTCTCAATGGCAGTTGACTTGGCCATCTCGGAAAAGGAGTCGGCCAACTATACAGCCGTAGTGACCGCCTTGATTTATGGTGGTGGAGAGAGTCTACGGATCTACATCCTGCCTGGACCAATTAATCAGCGAATGGACTTCCCAACATCGGCGCAGACCGTTATTGCATCCCATAAGTCTTGGACCAAACAACGCTACACGGTTAAGCTCTGCTTCGATAGTACATCTTATCAGGCGGCGTTTGGCCAGTATCTAAAAACTCAAGGTATCGTTGCCAAGGAGTTCGTTTGCAAAAATGATAAGCGGTCTCGCTTATCCACCACCACCGCCCTCATTCAGACTGGCAAGGTGGTATTCCCTCGACAAGGAGCAGAGGAGCTAATCCACCAAATCACTGGCTTTGGCCGAGAAAGATACGATGACCTAGCTGATGCATTCACGATGCTGGTACTCATGGCGATGGAGGACAACACACTTGGCAGGAATCCGATTACCTTATTCCGAGATGCCAACGGCGATCTCTGCTTTTATCC
>CAYGHY010000253.1:0-4340 GCA_964349435.1 uncultured Oscillospiraceae bacterium | reverse complement strand
ACAATCAGGTAGGCTTTGATGAGGCTGCTGATGTATATGTTATCAATACTTGTGCGGTTACAGGGCTCAGCGCAAGAAAATCACGCCAGGCTATCCGCAGGGCAAGACAACTGAATAATAATGCAATTGTCACTGCAGTTGGATGTTATCCGCAAACAGCGAGGGAAGAGGTTGAGAATCTTCCGGAGGTTGATATCATAGCCGGAACAGCCGACAGAATGAAAATACCTGCCTATGTTGAGGAGTTCAGAGTTGGTAAAGGGAAAATATCCGTGGTCGGCAATATCATGAAAAACCACACATTTGAAGATATGAAAATAGAAAGATACAAGGGCAGGACAAGAGCTTTACTCAAGATACAGGAAGGCTGCGGCCAATTTTGTTCCTACTGTATCATACCCTATGCAAGAGGCCCCAGCAGGAGCAGGCTCTCCGAGGAAGTGTTAAGAGAGGTGAAAATGCTTGCAAAGGGCGGTTTTAGGGAAGTTGTTCTTACAGGCATACACATTGCATCCTATGGGAAGGATCTTGGACAGCTGAAGCTTCTGGAGCTGATCAGCCGCATTCACGAGGTGGAGGGTGTCGACAGAATCAGGATTGGATCGATCGAGCCCACAATTATTACAAAAGAATTTGCCGCCGCTGCAGCGCATATGAAGAAGTTATGTCCCCATTTTCACATCTCACTGCAGAGCGGCTGTGATGAGACGCTTGCGAGAATGAACAGACGCTACACCACAGCGGAGTATAAAAAAGCTGTAGAACTGATGAGGGAGTATATCCCTGATGTTGCGGCGACTACGGATGTAATGGTAGGTTTCCCAGGGGAAACAGACAATGAATTTGAACGAACTTATGAATTTATTGCAGGTATTAAATTTGCAAAAATGCATGTATTCAAGTTTTCGCCAAGAAAGGGGACTCCTGCGGCTTCTTTTGAAGGGCAGGTGGAAGATGCGGTGAAAGAGGCCAGAAGTGCAAAAGTGCTTGAATTGTCGGAGCGTTGTGCATTGGAGTACAACATTAGATTTATCGGCCGAATCATGCCTGTGCTGTACGAGCAGGAGGTAAAAGGCGCCCATGGGCATTATGAAGGATTAACGCCTAATTACATAAGGGTTGTCTCAAAAGGGAATAATAGCCTGACGGGCAAGATAATCATGTCAAGACTTTTAAAGGCTGAGGGCGACTACCTTGTGGGAGAGACTGCCGATTTTGTGTGATAAGCCGTGCCTGTTTAATAATTTGTATAATAACAGCGCCAAAATCCTTTTGAGGGAGAATTACATATTGCATAAATTTTCCGCTTATATTATTATACTTATATAGCAAACATGTGTTTTGTGAATCGGGTAATACTTGCTTCAAACAGAGACTTACAGGCAGGAGAGTGATGACGATGACAAATGGCGAAACCATGATGTTCAAGATAGACAAGGACAAGGAGAACGAAGCCAGGGATATACTTTTTACAGTATACCAGGCGCTGAACGAGAAGGGTTATAATCCTATCAACCAGCTAGTGGGCTATATTCTCTCAGGAGATCCTACTTACATTACAAACCACCTGAATGCAAGAAGCGTTGTGCGAAGACTTGAAAGAGATGAACTGCTGGAGGAGATTGTAAGATTCTATCTGGAAAACAACAAATAACAGAGACCCCGACATGTTCGGGGTTTTAAATTCGCTGATGTTTGGTTGCAGGCGGAGAAATTTTTTTGAAAGCATGGGAATCTATAAAAACCCCTAAGTAACTCCTATGCTGGGGTTTGGACGATGCAATATACAGAGCTCGGGAAAACAGGCATAATGGTATCAAAAATGTGTTTTGGAGCATTGGTAATTGGGCCTTTACAGGCTAATCAGCCGGTGGAAGCGGGAGCACTTGTCATTCGGGCTGCCCTGAATCAGGGTGTCAATTTTATTGATACTGCTGAGCTTTATGGTACCTATGACCATATCAGAGAAGCGGTAAAAGGCTCTGTCAACAAGCCGGTGGTTGCGACGAAATCATATGCCTATACTGCCGAAGGTGCTGCCAAAAGTGTTGAGAAAGCCAGAAAAGGACTCGATATAGATGTAATTGATATTTTCCTCATGCATGAACAGGAAAACAGATTGACACTGCGAGGACACCGCGATGCGCTGGAGTTTTATCTTAATGAGCGTGAAAAAGGCAGGATTAGGGCGGTAGGCGTGTCTACCCACAATATTGAGGTGGTCAGGGCTATATGCGATATGCCGGAAATTGATGTTATACACCCGCTTGTAAACATATCAGGCTTAGGTATAGGTGATGGAACAATAGAATCGATGCTGTCTGCTGTAAAAAGAGCTTGGGAGTGCGGAAAGGGCGTATACAGCATGAAACCCCTCGGTGGCGGTAATCTGCTGCATTCCTATGATGCTTGTATGGACTTTGTACTGGGACTGCCATATATTCACTCTATAGCTATAGGCATGCAGAGTATTTATGAAGTCGAAATGAACGTTTATAGATTTAAAAGCGCACAAATACCAAACAGGCTCAGAAAAGCGATTGCCGCAAAGAGCAAGCAACTGAACATTGAGTATTGGTGTGAGAGCTGCGGCAGGTGTATCGAAAAATGTGGACAAAAAGCGCTGTCCAAGGTTGATGGAAAAATGGCCGTTGATAGAGGCAGATGTGTTTTATGCGGCTATTGCAGTAGTGTATGTCCGCAATTTGCCATTAAAATATACTGAGAGTAAATCGTTCAGCAGTTAGAAGATTTGGAGGTTCATATGCGCATAATGGGTATTGATTTTGGGGACAGTAGAATCGGTATAGCTGTAAGTGATCCTCTTGGCTGGACGGCGCAGGGTATTGACACAATCAAATGGAAGGGCTCTATGAGACAGCCTGCAGAACAGATAAAGCAGCTGGCGGCTCAATATGATGTTGAAAAAATTGTTATCGGATTTCCGAGGAATATGAATGGAACAGTAGGTCCGAGCGGTGAAAAGGCAATCGAATTCGGAGAACTGCTTACAAAGGTTACCGGCCTTGATGTGATTAAATGGGATGAGTGGCTTACGACAGTAGCAGCCAATCGCATGATGCACGAGGTGGGTATGAAAACCTCGAGAAAGAAAGGAGCCGTTGATAGAATTGCGGCGGTATTAATATTGCAGGGATATCTTGACAGCAAGACAAAATAAGGGTAAGTTATTAATGTCAACAGATAACGGATAGGAGGATGTCCCCTTCTAATAACGGATATAGGACACTTAAGGAGATTTGAAAAGGAGGCTTTGCATATGGAAGATGAAAGAGAAGATATTGTCGTACTAGTTGATGAGAATGGTGATGAAGTTGAATTTGAACACATTGATACGATTGAAATGAACGGTAGCGAATACGTAGTACTTGCTCCATTCGGGGAAGAAGAAACAGAGGAGCAGGATGAAGAAGAAATCATTATTTTGAAGATTGAGCATAATGAAGATGGGGAAGATTCGTTTGTCACCATTGAAGACGATAATGAACTAGACGAAGTATTCAATGAATTCCAGGCCAGAATGGAAGAGGAATTCAGTTCGGAGGAGTGAAGGTATTAAATAAAGAGTCAGAGCCATAAGCTTTGACTCTTTATAAATGTGTTCCCTTCTTCAGTTGCACCCGCTGTTGCTCGAAAATGAATTTAACCAGGCTTTCCTGATTACTCCTGGAAATATCGACAAAATGCAGGCCAAGTTCGTAGCGTTTTGTCTTCTTAACCACAAACTGAGCATTTCGTACAATTGTACATTTGGCGTTGATCTTGATTCTCCCGGTCAGATTTAGTTCTATATCCACTATTGATTTTTTGGGGATGTCTACTTCTGAAACAATACACGCCCCGGATCCACTGATATTTTTGGTAAATGCCTTAACGACTGTTCTATTATCGGCGTCGGGACCCTTGTTGGGCAGCCATATCAGTACGTCTGTCATGTATCCCAGCCTGTAGTGGTTCCTTCTTTGCGCCTTTGCCAGGTCGCCTTCGGGCTGTACGATGAGAACTGCGATTTTACCCCTGAGTTCACTCCCTGTTACAAGTGCTGAAAAGCAAAGCAGACCATATTCAGGATGCATGAAGATAAGTTGAAGTTGCGACTGTAGCGGAATAAATATCAGCCTTGCTTCAAAAATCGGGGCGGATATAACCATTAAGTTATTTTCCTGATGCTCAAGCAGCTGACTAATATAAGCATTTCCAACCTTTTCATTATTCTTATTTAGCAATTCCAGCTCAAGCCTTGTGCCTATCTGAATATCTTGTAGAATCATTGTTGTACTCCTGCAATGCTTATAGATACAATTATATCTTTTTTACCC
>CAYGHY010000252.1:0-4357 GCA_964349435.1 uncultured Oscillospiraceae bacterium | reverse complement strand
TTCCAGGAGTTTTAAAAAATTTAAAAAATTTATATGCTTCAATATCTTTGCCATTTAAGTTTTATGTTCAATACTGTAATATAGAAGTGTTACCGCTGAACATGAAAGGATTTTGTATTGAATAACGAGTTAAACGGCCATGGCTTTGATATAGAGAAAGCCAGAAAGCATGTGGGAAATTATACTTGCGCTACAAGTATGAAATGTATAATAATCGGCGCCAGAGGCGAATCGTTATACGAACCTCGCGGCAATTCCGACATATGTGTTATCTGCTCGAAAATCCGGGCAGTTTCAAAAAAGAAGTTTGAATGTACCGGTGTGCATTTGTATGGGAGTTATCAAGCTGAAAAATTTGACGGCAAATACATTTTCTTCTGTCCGATAGGTCTGGTTCATTGGGCATCGCCGATTGTCAATGACGGAGTCATGTGCGGCGCATTAATCGGTGGTCCTGTTCTAATGGTTAATATGGATGAATTCCTGCTGGAGGAACTGATTCGGGAAAAAGGCATTGACGAAGAAGAGATGAAAAATCTTTTAAAGTATATTAGAAATGTTCCGGTGATTCAGCCCGATGTTGTAAACAGCCTTTCCGAGCTGCTGTTTATCGTAGCACGCAGCATCAGTACGGACCTGTCGCTTCTCGATGGGCAAACGCTGTATTATGAAATGCAGGCAGGAATATCGGCTGCGGTACAGCAGAGAAAGCTGTTAGAAATTAATGAGAGTGCTCAGGCCTCCTATCCTTTCGAAAAAGAAAAGGAACTGCTGGCAAACATAGTGCTTGGCGACAAACCGGCCTCCCAGAAAATATTGAATGAAATACTTGGTTATATATTCTTTTCATCCGGTAAAGATTTTAATATAATCAAGGCAAGAGTACTGGAACTGGTGGTATTGCTATCAAGGGCGGCAGTTGAAGGCGGAGCGGATATTGAAGAAGTTTTCGGCCTAAATTACAGGTACCTTTCCGATATTCATTCCTTTAAAACTGTTGAAGATCTGAGTTTCTGGCTTTCCAACATCATGGCGAGGTTTACCGACTGTGTCTTCAACCTGGTGGATGTACGTCACAAGGACACGATATATAAGGCTCTGGACTACATCAAAAGAAACTTCAACAAGAAAATAACACTGGAAGAAGTTGCAGGACAGGTCTTCCTCAACCCTTCCTATTTCAGTAAGATTTTTAAAAACGAAATGAATTTTACCTTTGTCTCATATGTCAATAAAATACGTATTAAAGCGGCAAAGAACCTGCTTGCCGATACCAGCATACCTCTGACCGACGTATCTTGCATGGCGGGTTTCGAGGATCAGAGCTACTTTACAAAGGTTTTCAAGAGGGCAACCGGCGTAACCCCAGGCAAGTACAGGGAATCTAGGGGACATCAACCGGCGCCTTCCAAGTCAGGGTGAATTGACATTTGCTCCTTAATATAGTAATGTCACTTATAACCGGAAATATCCATTTACTATCAAAAACAGTGGGGTGTAATATGTTTAACAGCGATTTTGTTAAGGACCTGAAGAATCTCGGTATATTCCTCTTCATATATACAGCCTTGTTTGCGCTTCTATACAGCACCAGTTCATTTACATTTCCTTTCATTCTAGCCTTCACAATAGCTTTCTTCATACAACCGGTGACAAGGTTTTTCAGAAATAAGCTGAAGTTCAAGCGGAATGTTCCTGCCCTATTAGCTTCAATTGTTGTGTATATCATAATATTCGCTCTTTTGACGTTGCTATTTTATAGCATCATATCCGAAGCCAGGCAATTGCTGCTAAACCTCTCAACCGCAGATCTGGAAATTGTTTTAAAGCCTGCCCGCTATATCATAAATGAAATAGGGCTATACTTTGAGAATATTGACCCCGCTTTCATAGAGAAGAACAGCAGTCAATTATCCGGCCTGTTCAAGAATAGCCTGAATATTGTCGGTAAAAGCCTCAATACGTTTTTATCAATAGCATTGTCTATTCCTATGTGGATTACAATTGTCTTAGTCGTAATCTTATCTACTTATTTTTTCTCAAGAGATATGACGAGTATTAAGAAAAGAATTGTCTCCGTCTTTTCAGATAGCGGACGGGAAAAATTTGAGAGAGTCTGGTTTCAGGGAATAAGTATGCTCACCAGATATGCAAAGGCATATTTCTTTATTTACTTTCTTACTTTTATTCAGACTCTTATCGGTTTTTCGATACTTGGTGTAAAATATAGTGTTATCCTCAGTATCATTTGCGCTATAGCCGACATTCTGCCTATACTTGGCATCGGGTTGATATACCTGCCTTTATCCCTTATTTATATCCTGTCGGGCAATTATTTTGCCGGTATAGGTATTCTGATATTATTTATTCTGATCAGCATAGTCAGGCAGATTGTAGAGCCGAAAATAGTGTCCACATCACTGGGAATACACCCGATTGCAACACTTGTAGCGATATTTATAGGTCTTAGGGCTTTTGGCTTTATCGGGATGATATTTTTAACCTTTATGATTGTGTTTTATAAAGCGCTGAGAAACTCAAAAATACTTTGAGCAAGCTTCAGAGAAATGCTGCAGTAAAAAGATGGAAGAACCTCCACTGCCCCGAACCTTTTCATGAATATGCGAATATAATGGTATATCATTTGCAGATAAAGGTGAGTTTTGTGTGGTATACCGTCCAATCTGGTGATTCAGTATATTTAATAGCCCAACGGTTCGGCGTTTCCGTGCAGCAGCTTATGACTGCAAACCAGCTGGCAGATAATGTGATCTATCTCGCTCAGAAATTGTTTATACCGATACAGGTTTCAAAAGTCATCACCTATACAGTACAACAAGGTGATTCGTTATATAAGATAGCAAGGAAATACAACACCACTGTTGAGAGCATTTCCGTTCTCAACAGACTGCAGAGCGTCAATCTCTACGTCGGACAACGTCTTATAATTCCTCAGTATACCGAGGCTGTGGTGACTGTCGGCAGAGCCAATATCCGCAGCGGACCAGGAGCAAACTACCTTATCCTTGAAAGTGTTGTATCCACAACAAGACTGCCTGTACTTGAAACAACACGCGACTGGATAAAAATATCCCTGCATAACGGCAATACGGGCTGGATCTCCCGAAATCTTGTTAACTTCAAAGTATATGATGGTTCTAGGCCCATTCTTGAAATAGCTGGTTTCTATACACTTCGGGAAGGGCCGGCGCTTCCCGGCTCGTACCGTTCATTTGTTGATAATACAGCCTTAATCTCAGAGTTACCCCTGTTCATGTACCGGTTTGATCAGAATAATCCGACATCTATAGCCAAGTTTGGCGAATTTACCGACAACGAAGTAGAGCTGCTGGTCTCTATTGCACATAGAAACAATACCATGATTCTCCCCGTTGTGCATAACCTGCTCTATGGCGAGGATGGCCAGGAAGCAAGCAAAGCGGTCGTTTCAAAGGTAGTTGCCTCACAGTCCAGCCGCAGGGCTGCCATTGACAGCATTATCGGTCTAATCGACAGATTTGGCTTTGACGGCGTCAACATCGACATTGAAGATGTTTACATGGAGGACAGCAGCAAACTCTCCCAGTTCTACACTGAGCTCGGCCGCGCAATGAAGAGCCGCGGGTACTTCCTCTCGGCCTCCGTACCATCTCGCATAAGAGATTATCCTCCATTCAACCCGTTCTCTGATCCTTTCGACTATTCTGCTATCGGCGCAGCTGTCGACCAGTTTATAGTTATGCTCTACAATGAACACGGCTGGGCAGGAAGCGGGCCCGGACCTGTTGTATCAAGTGGTTGGATGACAAAGGTGCTTGGCTACACACTGACAAAAATGCCTGCCAGTAAAGTAGTTGCAGCAATATCTGTGTTCGGCTTTGATTTCAATCTGACCACAGGGGATAACACATACGCTACCCATGCTATGGCTATAGATATTGCCAGACGCTATAATAAAAGCATCACCTTCGACCAGGATACTCTGACACCCATGTTCTCCTATACAGATGAGCAGGGTAACCGGCATGAAGTATGGTTTGAAAACAGCCGGAGCATTATTGCAAAGCTAAAACTGGCATGGCAACAAGGTATGTCCGGCGTAGCGTTATGGAGACTCGGTATGGAGGATCCGGGAGTATGGCCAAGCATCGCAGATGAGATTGTTGTCAAGAGGGCAATTTATTAAAAATCGCTTCGCTCAAAGCCAAGGAAATTCGCTTCGCTCATGACTTAAAACCAAAGCGTATTTTACTGTTCGCTATAGAACCAATGGTTCCTTTCGACGGATGCCGCAGGAACTGAATATGCATCCTGAGCACCCTCCTTAAACCGGGAAAGGGGATTCCCCTTTCCAAAC
>CAYGHY010000251.1:0-4382 GCA_964349435.1 uncultured Oscillospiraceae bacterium | reverse complement strand
AGCCTGGACAGGATTTTAAAGGCCATTATCACAAGGTGATGGAAGAGAATTTTTTTCTGTTGGAAGGACAACTTGATTTTTTTATTGACGATCAGAAAACAACCGTGGTTGCCGGTGAGCTTATCCACGTAGAACCAAGCGAATCACATTACTTGATCAATAGTTACGATCAGCCCGCAAAAGCCGTTTTCATCCTCGGTCCATACACCGACAATGACAAATTCGAATGAAATGAAGGAGGTCTTCTATTATGCCAGACATTGAAACAGCTAGCAGCAAAGACTACGGTCTAGGAATTCCTTATCAAAGCCAAGGGTTCCATGTAAAAGGATCCGATCACTACGATTGGGGTATGAAAAGCCACCTTTCGCGCATTTTTCATCCCAAGAGCGGCAGAACGTTGATGCTTGCCTTTGACCATGGTTATTTCCTCGGGCCAACATCTGGTCTTGAGCGCCTCGATCTGAAGATCCCGCCTCTCGTCCCATACATCGACGTGCTGATGGGCACTCGAGGTGCGCTGCGCAGCTGCATCTCCCCAGCGCTCTCTGGCGATAAGGCGATCGCGCTTCGATGCTCCTCAGGCTCTTCCGTTCTAGACGAAGATTTAAGCAACGAGTGCATCAGCGTTGATATTCAGGATGCCATACGCATGAATGCAGACGTCATGGCGCTTCAGGTGTTTATTGGCGCGCCTTATGAAAAGCAAACCATAGAAAACTTATCCATCGCCGTAAACGAAGGAATGAAATACGGCATGCCGACCATGGGCGTCGTGGCAGTCGGAAAAGCCATGGAACGCACTCCACAATATTTCCGTCTTGCTACGCGTATGATTGCCGAGTTTGGTGCTCAGATCGTAAAATCTTATTACTGTGATGATTTTGAAACCGTGACCGCGAGCTGCCCGGTACCGATCGTAATTGCAGGCGGCAAGAAGTTGCCGGAGCCCGAAGCTCTCACCATGTGCTATCGTGCGATCTCCGAAGGAGCGGCCGGCGTAGACATGGGTCGCAATATCTTTCAGGCGGACAACCCCGTCGCCATGGTTCAGGCTGTCCGCTCCATCGTGCATGACAATCTGACAGATAAACAGGCGCTTGAAATGTACCTCGATATAAAGAAATAAGCATCCATTAAACTATCTAAAATCTGAAAGCCTCAAAGCGTCTTCGCTTTGGGGCCTTCTCAAATTTTAACATAAAGTCGTTCGTTCAGGAGAGACTAAATAACCCATTCAATAGCAATGCTCAAACTGTTTTCCGGTTATGTTCATGCAGGTGTTCGGAAATCTTTCAAACGTCGGAAGATTCTAATGCAGGATAGCGTGAGTGGAAAAATCGATCGTCTCCAAAGTGAACTTACCGATTGTATAATGCCGAGCGTTGTTTCAGGCGAATATTGGTTGGGATACTATTTTGTAACGGTATATATCAAAACAGTTGTATTTTGGTATTGCTCGTCGGCAATCTATTCGGCACATTAAATCGCATGGAATAACTTTTAGCGTTTGCTTTGAAAATAAGGGGCGCGCATATCTAGACGAATGTTCAAGTGTTGTGGGTTGCGAAACTGAATCAAAAAGCTTAATGGAGATAGCAGCAATGCAGGTGCTTCCCGAATGTGCGGCCTGCGTCCAGAATCTGAAAACCACATAACTAGTCTGTCATGGAGCAAGTAACGGTTTGACTAATCACCCCTAACCTCAGCCTCAATCTCCACTCCATTATAAAACACAAACCGTTTTCCTCCGTTCCTAACCACGACACCCTTCTCCACCATGACTGTACAGATGGTGTCGTCCCATTCTTCGAGAACCTGAGGATTCTTCTTCAGCGTCCAGATAAACAGTGACATGGCTTTATCCTGCTGCTGACGTAGGGTTCGTTCATTTTTCAGCTTTTCAAGCTCGTTCTCCTCCAATTTATGTGTTTGAAATTTCATAATTCCTTCATGGTATTTCTCTCAAAAATCTGATATTATACAAATACATCAAAGCTTGCATGGTATACAAAACACACCTACCCGGTATGTCCCAATCCCTTAAAAGATTTACCATGCAAAATTGAAAGGCACTCTTCCCCCCGGCTGAGTGCCTTTCGCCTTTTTGGGGCGCTCTGTGAAGAGTGCCCTATCTGTTTATCCGTGCCCTATGCTGTTCCGTTCCAGAAATAACCGGTGATATATGGTTGCAGGTTGTTGTGCGCAGAACCGCTGCCGGTGCTGCCTATGGTGCCGGATACCGTCGCAGTGCGATTGTGGGATCCAGCAGAGCTGTTCGTCTGGCCGCTCGTGCTTCTAGCGTTGGTCATATATAAATAGGTAGAGCCTGATCCGCTGCCAACCTTATACGAACCCGACGAAGCTTGGTGCGTGCGTGCGCCGTTGGCGTTGACCGTTACAAACCCGCTGAACGTGTGATTGTGTGACGGCGTTTCCGCCGCAGATAACGCATGCGTGCTCAAACCATCCGTCTTCTCCACTGCATTTAAGTTGGTATCCGAGGTATTTACACCCACCGGCACACATACTGTTCCCCACCTAGTCCAGGTGTTGCCGTGGAAAGTGCTCTCATCCGCGCCGGACACCGTCATGCGGATGCTGTCGACCGGGAGAATAAGCATAAACACAGAATTTTTACTGCATTTTTTTGTGAAATAGCCTATAAACTTCACATTGAGAGTGTGGTGCAACCGGAAATGAAAAGGTAAATGAGCAAGAAACATGTGGTCAAAAGGAAGGAGAACTGATATAATTACATTTTATTCTATCAAGCATAGGTGCGAATCTTGTGCTATTGATAACAAAATATTCAAAAGGAGAATTCAATTCTATCATGAGTGGTTACAACGCAGTATTAGCAAGAAATTCTGAAAATGCTCCCAAAGGTATCGGTCCATATTCACAGACCGTCGCTTTCTCTCATTACAACAATCTTTCTGCACAATTGCCCATTGATCCAAAATCTGGCAAGTTTGTAGCCGGTGGTGTAAAAGAGCAGGCAGAGCAATGCTTTAAAAATATCAAAGCGATTGTAGAAAGCATCAACCATGTTATGAGCGATGTTGTTAAGATCACTGTATTCGTTAAGAATATTAAAGATATTGACGCTGTAGACGAAGTTTATAAAACATTCTTCTCAAACTATGTTCCTACACGGACGATAGTCGCAGTTGCAGGTTTGCCTATGGATGCTTTAGTGCAAATTGAAGCACTTGTTTCAAACGGTGAAGGCACAATTCCTAACGCGCCACAAGCGGGGGACCTCATAAAGCTTACAAATAACACGACAAATGCACCAACAAGCCATCTATCTACACAAACCGTGTCTTTCTCTCATTACAATAATCTTTCAGCTCAATTACCTATCGATCCGAAAACTGGCAGGTTGGTAGCCGGTGGTGTAAAAGAGCAGGCTGGACAGTGCTTGAAAAATATCAAGGCAATTTTAGAAAGTATCGACGTTCCTTTTGACGATATTGTTAAAATTAATATCTTTCTCAAAAGCCTGTCAAATATCGAAGCCGTAGACGAAGTTTATACAACATTTTTCCCGGACTCGGCTATCGCTAGGGCGGCAGCCTATGTTCCTGCACGGACAACAGTTGCAGCTTCCGCTTTACCTATGGATGCTTTGGTGCAAATTGAAGCAGTGGTTTCACACGGAGACGGTACACCCCCACAAGCTGTTGAAGACAGGCATGGACTCATCATAAAAGCAAACAATACGGAAAATGCGCCAAAGAGTTCTCTATCTGCACAAACTGTCGCTTTTTCTCACTATAATCATATTTCAGCTCAATTACCTTTGGACCCCAAAACTGGTGAAAAGGTAGCCGGTGGTGTAAAAGAGCAGGCTCAACAGTGCTTAAAAAATATCAAGGCAATTGTGGAAAGTGTCGACCACGTTTTGGACGATGTAGTTAAAGTAAATATCTTCCTTAAAAATATCGCAGATATTGATGCTGTAGATGAAGTTTACGCAACATTCTTCCCGACCGGTGTTCCTGCACGAAGAACAGTTGGCGTATCAGCTTTACTGAAAGATGCTTTAGTCCAAATCGATGCAGTTGTATCAAACGCTGAAGGAACACCTCCCAAAGCATAACGCTTTCGGGACGAATGCCTGAACATGAACTGGTTTATGTCTCTGGAGGACGCCAGAGACAGAATAGAGCGCTGGCGAAGGGACTACAACGAGTTCCGTCCGCACAGCGCTACTTTCATGCCTCACTATGCCTGAGTTTGCCCAGAAAACGGGCTCAGCGGCCGTCTGAACATCGATTTTTTCTCATTCATATTGAACGGCTCTTTCGGGGACGCCTCAGAAAATCGATTTTTCTCATTCAGCCTAGACTACTATTTGGGGGACACCTTAAACA
>CAYGHY010000250.1:0-4389 GCA_964349435.1 uncultured Oscillospiraceae bacterium | reverse complement strand
CCCCGCGCCCTTCCTGCCCTTCCGGCTCCTGCCTGAGGACAAGGTCGCGGAGGTAATGAAGGGGTGCAATGAGGTACTCCGGACGGGGTGAGGGGGAGAGTCTCCTTGGAGGCTCAGTAAAAAAGGAAACTTTCGGGAAATACGACTTGAGGTAAAGCAAATGCTTCAACAAGGCTTGTATGAACAGATACTATATCAACTCATAAGCAAAGAGCTTGATAGTATAAGAGACCAAATCATTGATAAAGCTCCCATTGATGAAGCGGAAGCCTCAAAAGTTATTTCAAAATACCTTTCAGAAGTCATTGAAAAAGGCTTAGATGTTTTACGGGATAATGGGGAAGACATTCAGCAACAAATCAATTTAGGCAATAAAATCGTATCCCTCATCAAGCAAGAAACTGCTGAACCTGAGTTTGACAGTTTGACAATTGACCAGCGGGCTGAACAACTGCTTGCATTGATCAAGATAGAAAACAACATATATACGATTGATGAAAACAGGAAGATACTCAGACCAGAGACTTCTATTGCCATGAGCAGTCTGTTTACTGGTGCTGTTCATGAACCGAGCCTGTTCACGGAGTTTAAGAAGGAAATCTTGTCCTGTGACAGGATAGACATGCTTGTTTCGTTTATTAAATGGAGTGGGCTTCGCCTGATAATCGATGAACTAAGAAGCTTTACTCAAAACGGCGGTCTTTTACGAGTCATTACAACATCCTATATGGGTGCAACAGATATCAAAGCGGTTGAAGAATTGAGTGAATTACCCAATATTCAATTGAAAATATCCTATGACACTAAAAGGACAAGACTTCATGCAAAAACGTATATCTTTTATCGCAACAGTGGTTTTTCCACTGCATATGTAGGTTCTTCCAATTTATCCAATGTTGCCATTTCAAGTGGATTGGAATGGAATGTAAAAGTGACAGCGAAAGACCTGCCTGAAACCATTCAGAAGATAACTGCAACCTTTGATAGCTATTGGAATTCAACTGATTTTGAACCATATTCTTCTGAACACAGGGATCGTCTTATTAGCGCATTGAAAGCAGAGAAATATTTCGATTCTAATGGTGAACAGCCATATTTGTTTGATATTAAACCTTACCCATTCCAACAAGAGATTCTTGATAAACTGGATGCTGAGCGGAAAATCAGAAATCAATACCGTAACCTGATCGTATCTGCCACAGGAACGGGGAAAACAGTAGTTTCTGCTTTTGATTACAAACGATTCAAGTCAGAAAACAGAGGGCAAGCCTGCCGTTTGCTATTCATTGCACATCGGGAGGAAATCCTGAAGCAAAGTATCAATTGTTTCAGAGGTGTACTCAGAGATGCGAATTTTGGAGACTTGTTTGTTGGTACATATAGACTGGAGCATATAGACCATCTGTTCATGTCCATTCAGACATTCAACAGTCAGGACTGGACCAGTAAAACTTCTCCTGATTATTATGATTACATCGTTGTTGATGAGTTCCATCATGCAGCTGCACCTAGCTATAAAAAGTTACTTAGTTATTATCAACCTAAAATATTACTCGGCTTAACAGCAACGCCTGAACGCATGGATGGACTGAATGTGACAGAATTCTTTAATGAGAGAATTGCTGCGGAAATTAGGTTGCCTGAAGCGATTGAGAGGAAATTGCTGAGTCCTTTTCAATACTTTGGGGTTACTGATACCATTGATTTATCAGAGCTCACTTGGGCGCGAGGGGGATATGATAAAACAGAACTATCCAATATTTACACCTTAAACCATGAAGTTGCTAAACATAGAGCAAGTCATGTCATCGATACACTATTAAAGTATTCCACAGACATGAATGCAGTGATTGGTTTAGGCTTTTGTGTTTCCATAGCCCACGCAGAATTCATGTCCAATTATTTTATTGAGCATGGTATCCCTTCAATGCAGTTAACTGGACTATCATCGGATGATGAACGCAATACTGCAAAGAAAAGGCTTGTTTCAGGTGAATTACGTTTCTTGTTTGTCGTTGATATCTATAACGAAGGTGTTGATATTCCTGAGGTCAATACTGTGATGTTCCTTCGCCCAACAGAAAGCCTTACCATCTTTTTGCAACAACTTGGACGTGGACTTCGCCTTGCAGAGAACAAAGAATGCCTTACAGTGCTTGATTTTATTGGTCAAGCCAATAAAAGGTATAATTTTGAAGAAAAGTTTATTGCTCTCTTGAATACCACTGAAAAGAATGTTCAGAGTGAAATTAAAAATGGTTTTATATCAGTACCAAAGGGATGCTATATTCACCTTGAGAAAATAGCACGAGAATATGTGCTTGATAATATCCGTTCATCCTTTAATTTTACTGTGGGTCTCCTGTCAAGAATTAAAAACTTTTCAGATGATAGCGGAAAAACATTGTCCTTAGCTAATTTTCTTGAGCATTATCATCTTGATGCACGCACTCTTTATAAAAGGGGAAGCTTCTCACGCCTTTGTGTTTCTGCTGGAGTAAAGGATGATTTTGCTGAAACTATAGAGGATGACATATCCAAGGCGTTCCCTCGCATCTGTGCCATTGATTCACGCCGATGGATTCATTTCTTGCTCAATCTTCTTGATCATCTGGATAGTGTTGATTTTTCAAAGCTTAATTCCGTTGAATCATCCATGTTGCGTATGTTTTATCATACGATATGGCAAGCCTCTGCTGAGGACTTATCTGCGGATGATGTCTGGGAAAATCTTTACACGCTTGCCAACAGCCCTATCATGTTGAAGGAATTAAAAGAGTTACTTCAGTACAACTACAACCGCATTGACTTTATTGATGAGGAAGTCGATCTGGGATTTGATTCTCCGCTTGATTTACACTGCACCTATACACGTGACCAGTTGTTCTTAGCGCTTGATTATATGAGACCGACAACTATCAGAGAAGGTGTCAAATGGCTAAGCGATATAAAGTGTGATGTTTTCTTAATTACGCTGAATAAATCATCTAAAGATTATTCACCTACAACAATGTACAAGGATTATTCTATCAATGAATCTCTATTTCATTGGCAAAGTCAGAGTACAACGTCGGCAGATTCACCTACTGGAAAACGTTATGCACAGCATGGAAAAGGACAGAATAAAGTGTTGCTTTTTGTTCGCGAATTCAAGAATGATATTGCTGGTACAGCACCATACACATACTTGGGCTTGGCAGAATACGTAAAGCATGAAGGCAGCCGACCAATGAACATCACTTACCATTTGCTTCGACCAATTCCTGCTAAATATCTGAAGAAAACGAATAAATTGTTGGTTGGATAATTTTATCATATCTATATCAAAGCGCTGACGACATAAAATCAGGAAGAAAAATATTTTTTGAAATCATGTAAAACATACTTGACATGATGTTTTGTAAGGCGTACTATGTGCACTGTCGAACAGACAAAATGTTAAAAGGAGTGCGGGGGATATGTCTTACAAGGTAAAAAGCACGATCGTTTCCATGGTGGCAGGAGCCCTGCTGATTCTGGCATACGGCATCTACGCGGCAGGCAAGGTGAGTTCAGGCGCCGTGACGCCTGAGGATATGAAGTTCTGGGCCTCGACCATCCTGACCTTCATCGGCATCGGCATTGCCGCGATGATCGTCATCCAGATCGTTTTCCACATCCTGCTGGCCATCGGCAAGGCGGTGCAGGAGCAGGTGAAAAACGGCAGGGTGGACAACGGGGAAATCGAGAAATCACTCGAGCTGGACATGGTGGAAGACGAAATGGACAAACTGATCTCGCTTAAATCCATGAGGGTCGGTTATGCCATCGGCGGCATCGGGTTTATCGCGGCGCTGGTCTCCCTGGTGATGAACGCCCCCGCCGCGGTGATGCTCAACATCCTGTTTGGCGCTTTCTATCTAGGTTCGCTTGTGGAGGCCTTTGCCCAGCTGATGTATTACAGGCGGGGAATCAAAAACGGCTGAACAGGAGAGGCAGGGATAACAAAGAAGGAGAATCAGCATGGCCAGGCAATATGTGATCAGCAACAGCATCAGGAAGCTGCGGTTCTTCGCGGATGAAATGACCCAGCAGCAGCTGGCCGAAAAGGCCGGAGCATCCAGGCAGACCATCATCGCCATAGAGGCCGGCAAGTATACCCCCTCGCTGGAACTGGCGTTCCGCATCGCGGACGCGTTTGGTGTCAACATCAATGAGGTGTTCAGCTGCGAGGTCATCGCAAACGGGCAGGAAGACCAGACGAAGCAGCGAAAAACATAAGTCAGGAGCCAAGGGCGGAAACACAGCCCGGAAAGTGATATAGGAATGAAGGCAGTTATCTACGAAAAAGGCAATTCACCGGATGAGCTTGTCCTCCGCGAAGTGGAAAAGCCCGTGCCGGGCGACAAC
>CAYGHY010000249.1:0-4410 GCA_964349435.1 uncultured Oscillospiraceae bacterium | reverse complement strand
GAGCTTACAGCGGAGCTTACAGCGGAGCTTACAGCGCGGAAAAAGCAATATGAGTATTATAGAAATATTCTGCTCACATCTAGTCAAAGTCATGTTACTAAAACCTTGGGAGAGGTTTGCGACTTTGTAAGGGGACCATTCGGAGGAAGTCTAAAAAAAGAAATCTTCAAAAAAAGCGGATATGCCGTTTATGAGCAACAACATGCAATTTATGGAGAATACATTTTTCGATACTTTGTTGATGAGAATAAATTTAAAGAGATGCAACGTTTTGAGATCAAACCTGGAGATTTGATTATGAGTTGCTCTGGCACCATGGGTAAAATTTCCATAATTCCAACAGATGCTCCAAAAGGCATTATCAATCAAGCATTATTAAAACTTTCAGCAAAAACAGGAGTTAGTAATAAATATTTGAAATACTGTTTTGAAAACTCTATTTCTTCGCAAATGAACGCAGAAGCGCAAGGTGGCGCAATTAAAAATGTTGCATCCGTTTCGGTGCTAAAAGATATTAAAATTAACTTTCCACCTCTTGAAGAACAGAAACGCATTGTCGCCATCCTTGACCGCTTTGACGCTTTGTGCAACGACCTTACCAGCGGCCTACCCGCTGAAATCGAAGCAAGGCGCAAACAATATGAGTATTACCGCGACAAATTATTAACCTTTCCTGCCCGCCTGCCTGCCCTGCCTGCGGCAGGCAGGCGGCAGGCAGGGCTGGCAGGCGGGAAGGAGGCGAGCGCATGAGCCTATACAACATCGTGGTTTCATCAAATGAAAGCACAGTAGTTGCTGAATATGTAGCAGAATATGATTGTTCGAACTCCTATCAGTCTGAGGCTCAGTTGGAGCAGGATTTTATCAAACGTCTGCAAAGCCAGGGCTATGAATATATCCACGTCGCCAATGAGGCTGTACTAATTGCCAATCTGAGAATGCAGTTAGAACGTTTGAACAATCATCTCTTTTCCGATACAGAATGGGACTGGTTTTTTAATAAATGCGTGGCCGGTGCAAATGAGGGTATTACGGAAAAAACGCGTCGTATTCAGACCGACCATGTGCAGATTCTAAAAAGGGACGACGGATCGACCAAGAACATCTACCTGATTGATAAGAATAATATTCATAACAACCGGTTGCAGGTCATCAACCAATATGAGGAATCTGCAGGCGCCTACGATACCCGCTATGATGTGACCATCCTTGTGAATGGCCTCCCGCTGGTTCACACCGAAATTAAGCGCCGGGGTGTTGCTATCCGGGAAGCCTTCAACCAAATCAAACGTTATCAGCGGGACAGCTTCTGGGCAGCAAGCGGCCTTTTTGAGTATGTACAGATTTTCATCATCTCCAACGGCACCCACACCAAGTATTATTCAAACACTACCCGCTCAAGCTATGTGAAAGAAAACACTGAGGGCGAGCGCAAGAAAAGTAAAAAGACCAGCAACAGTTTTGAGTTCACCTCCTACTGGGCCGATGGAACCAACAAAGCCATTGCTGGGCTCGTTGACTTTACCAGGACTTTTCTGGCAAAGCACACCCTGCTGAATATACTGACGAAATACTGCGTTTTCACTTCAGAGAATTTGCTTTTGGTTATGCGCCCTTACCAGATTGCTGCTACAGAGCTCATTCTCTCGCGGATTCAGATATCGAGCAACTACAAGAAAACCGGCACCCTTGAAGCGGGCGGATATATCTGGCACACCACAGGCTCGGGCAAAACACTCACAAGCTTTAAGGCGGCACAACTTGCAACGGCGCTGCCCTTTATTGACAAGATTCTGTTTGTTGTGGATCGCAAAGATCTTGACTATCAGACAATGAAGGAATACGACCGCTTCAAAAAAGGCGCTGCTAACGGCAACACATCCACAAAAGTATTGCAAAAGCAGCTTGAAGATAACGCCTCTCATATCATCATAACAACCATTCAAAAGCTTGACGTATTCGTTTCAAAGAATAAAGGCCATGAGGTGTTCAAGAAGCACGTGGTCATCATCTTTGATGAATGCCACCGCTCTCAATTCGGGGATATGCACAGGAAAATCGTGAAGTCCTTTAAACACTATCACCTATTTGGATTTACGGGGACACCCATTTTTGCGGCCAATGCCGGTAGCAGCGGCAATCCGCTGATGAGAACCACACCTCAGGCATTCGGAAACAAGCTGCACACCTATACTATCGTGGATGCTATTAACGACGGGAACGTGCTCCCTTTCCGCATCGACTACATCAACACCGTGAAGATGAAAAACGATGTGCAGGATAAAAACGTCTCCGCCATTGATACGGAAAAGGCTTTGGCCGACCCGAACCGTATCCGTGAGGTCGTTAGCTATATCCTGGAACACTTCGACCAGAAGACAAAGCGAAGCAGCTTCTATTCGCTGGAAGGACAGCGGGTATCAGGCTTTAACTCCATTTTAGCAGTTAGTTCTATCCCTGTTGCAAGGCTGTATTACACCGAACTAAAAAAACAGTTGGCCGAGCATGGGCGAAAACTCAATGTGGCTACCATCTTCAGCTACAGTGCCAATGAAACTGAACTGGATGATGTTTTGCCAGACGAAGGTTTTGATACTGATAACCTTGACCGCTCTTCAAGAGATTTTCTGGAGTCTGCCATTGCGGATTACAATGCGGATTTTAATGTCAATTACGATACCTCCTCAGATAAATTCCAGAACTACTATAAGGACGTGTCAATGCGCATGAAAAGACGCGAAGTGGATCTGCTTGTTGTCGTGAATATGTTCCTGACCGGTTTTGATGCTACGACCCTTAATACGCTATGGGTAGACAAGAATCTGAAGCAGCATGGCTTGATTCAAGCCTTTTCTCGCACCAATCGGATTCTAAACTCAGTTAAGACTTACGGCAATATTGTCTGCTTTCGCGATCTGCAGCAAGAGACGGATGAAGCCATTGCCCTTTTTGGCGATAATGATGCCGGTAGCATCGTCCTTTTGAAAAACTATGAGGCTTACTACAACGGTTTTGATGAGAATGGCAAGCATCAGCCGGGCTATAGCGAATTGATTGATGAATTGACTGAGCGTTTCCCGTTGGGACAGGCTATAACAGGAGAGCAAAACCAGAAAGACTTTATTCGTCTTTTCGGCGCTATCCTGCGCCTAAAGAATATCCTGACCGCTTTCGACAACTTTTCCGGGAATGAGATTCTGACAAACAGAGATTATCAAGACTACCAGAGTGTATATATCGACCTTTATCAGGAATTTACCAAAGACAAGTCTGCCGACAAGGAAAAGATCAACGACGACATCATCTTTGAAATCGAACTGATCAGGCAGATTGAAATCAACATCGACTACATCCTCATGCTCGTAGCCAGGTACCATGCCTCCAACTGTGAAGAGAAGAGCATTCTGGTCTCCATCAACAAAGCTGTCAATTCCTGCATTCAGCTCCGCAGTAAGAAGGAACTTATCGAGCACTTCATCAACACGGTCAATGCTTCCACAAAGGTGGATGAGGATTGGCACAGGTTTGTCCATGAGCAGAAGGAAACCGATCTTGCGGCACTTATCAGCGAGGAAAAGCTCAAGCAGGAAGAAACGAAGCGGTTCATCAACAATTCGTTCCGCGATGGGACACTTAAAACAACCGGTACTGACATTGACAAGATCCTGCCTCCGGTTTCACGATTTGGTAGTGGCTACAGAGCGGCTAAGAAGCAGAGTGTAATTGAGAAACTGATGAAGTTCTTTGAGAAATATTTCGGGTTGGTATAGAAACCCGCCATACTGAACGCCTCTTTTTATGGCTTTTTTTACTCATCAAACCGATAAAAATGAGCATTAACAACAACGAACTTATTTACAGCAGACAGGTTCTTGACTTTTTTACTGTAGCCAACGAGTTCTGCATCTTTATTGATTCACCACAAGGGCACACTCAACAAACAGCATTCCCATACCTTCAAAAAGTTCTGCCACTTCTTTATTTGAAAGGGAGTTTGCTTCCTGATATCGAACCTTCTTATCCTGATGCTGTTGAGCGTTATGTAACTGAAATTCAATGGGAAACAGTCTTTCTTAACTTTAAGAAATTGTTTGGCGATAAGGATCGATATTTTGAAATTGATCCTGATGAATATCCTCCAACCGAAGGAAGCATAAGAACTGTTAGTATGGCAGAATACATTGCCGATATTTATCAGGATATGAAAGATTTCGTGTTGCTGTTTAGCAAAGAATTGCAAGCGTCACAGGAATGTGCTCTATCGGAAATTGTGAAGTTATTCCGGAATCACTGGGGATGCAGGTTGATAAGTCTTCACTCTGCCTTGCATTACCAGATTTATAGGTTCGACATTCACAGCCCGGATCAGGAGGGGGCGTTGTGAAGATGCAGCCAACAACCAGCAAACAA
>CAYGHY010000248.1:0-4418 GCA_964349435.1 uncultured Oscillospiraceae bacterium | reverse complement strand
GGGCTTGGAAAAGACTTCATACCCGGACTGATTGATCAGGCAGACGATGAAGAGTCAGATAGTTATATGAACGGTGAACTGACAACAAGTCAGAAGCTTTTCAACCACCTGTTTGAGGCATGCAACATCCTTCGAGGCCCAATCAACCAGGATGGATACAAGGACTATGTCACTCCTCTTCTCTTCTTCAAGCGGCTGTCAGACGTTTATGATGAAGAGACTGCCAAGGCCCTGGATGAGTCTGGCGGGGATATTGAATTTGCCAGTTTCCCAGAAAATCATCGCTTTGTGATTCCTGATGGATGCCACTGGGATGATGTCCGCCAGAGAACGGAGAATGTCGGCACTGCCATCATCAACGCAATGATCGGCATTGAACGCGCGAACCCAGATACTCTCACCGGAGTGTTCAGCAGCTTTGATGAGGCAAACTGGTCCGATAAAGGCAAGTTCACCGATGCGCGGCTCAAGGACCTCGTCGAGCATATGTCCAAAATCAAAGTCGGGAATGAGAACTACTCAGACGATGTTATGGGCGACAGTTATGAATATCTGATCAAGAAGTTTGCTGACCTCTCCAAAAAGAACGCGGGCGAGTTCTATACACCCCGGTCTGTCGTCAAACTGATGGTCAGGATGCTGGCCCCTCTGGCTGGCGAATCGGTCTATGATATAATCCTGCAGAATTTGATACAATTTAATGGATGCCATAGATTATTGCCCCTTGCGGGGTAAGTTGGGGTCATGCGGGGTAAGCGTAATAATAAAGGGCCATAATCCTCTGCAGCAATAGCGTTTTCTTGTTATATCTGGTAATATCTGAGTGGTTTCCAGGCGAGAATGATTCGTACACAAATAGTAAGGGAAAGCATGTAATTGTGAGGGACAATTTACCGATGAGAAGTACTTTGTGGAGCGTGCACATATGAAAATACTATTCCTACACATCTGTGACATGCACTTGAAAGACCAATTCGGCCTGAACTCCTTTCAGATTAGTAAAGTAGCTGACACTATTAACAGTTTTCTCCACGTTGATAGAATTGTGTTAATAATAGCAGGTGACATCGCGCATAGTGGTACGGCAGAACAATACGCATTTGCTAAGCGTCTTGTTGGCAAACTCATCACGGCTCTGAAAGCTATTTGCCCTCACTCCGAGAGAATTGACGTCATTTGTGTTCCAGGCAATCATGACTTGGATCATAAAGGCGCACCGCTTACCTCTGAGTTCCTACAAGGTATTCGAAAGGTTGACTCTTTTGATAATCACTTGTCTGGAGAACTAGGTAAGGAGGAAGCTTTTTTTGCCTTTGCAAACATCAATGATTGCTTCACTGAAAAGTCGGTATTTTGCCGAAGAATTCTTGACTATTCTGGTTTCACCATAGAAGTTAACATGATAAACAGCGGTGTGTTTTCGATTCTGGATGAAGACAAGTCATTACATTATATTCCTCATCACTGCATAAATGAACTTTCAGCACCAACCGGGGCGGACTTCGTTATTACCGTCATGCACCACGCACCAGAATGGTATACAGATAAGCAAAAAAACATTCTGGAAGAAGTTATCTTCTGTAAGAGTTCCATCGTATTTTATGGACACGAGCACTATATTACAAGAAAAACTATTGCATATGAGTCGAGTACATCAACCATTGTTCAAACAGGGGGCTGTCTATGTGAAAACGATAACTGGCTGACTAGTGCATTTCATGTTGGTGTACTCGATACCCTTACTCGTGAGTACAATCACGTGGAGTTCCGATGGAATTCAAGTCAGAAGCTATATGAACAGCATGAGTCAATGAACGATATTCTACCAATAAAACCTTCGGTAGAGAAAGCCCTCAAAATTACAGATACCTTTTTTGGTAGTTTATTGTTGGACAAGAAACATGATATTGCTAAGGATTTCAGGAATTACTATGTTTTTCCACGTATCCAGATAGAAGACCGCCTTGGCAATGGCGGTATCAATCAAGAGTTCACAAGTTTAGATACCTTCGTAAGCGAAATTCTCAGCAGAAAGAGAGTTTTGATCACAGGTGGCGATAATTCCGGGAAAACATCGCTTCTTAAGATGTTATTCCTTCATCTGCAGGAAAAACAGTATACGGTAATATTTTGCGAGGCCGAGAGTGTTAGAGGAGGCAACGTTGACAGAATTATTAAGAACAGCTTTGAAGATGTCTATGGTAATAATGATTCAGATTACAGGCGATATGAACAGATCCCCAAAAGCCGCAAAGTTCTAATTATAGATGATACCGATATAATTAAACCAAGTAGCTTTGATTCATTGCTGCCTCAGCTCGCTGACAAATTTGAGTATACAATATTCGCATCAAGTCAACCGATCGACTTTAGTTTCTTCGAAAGAGCTAAGTCACAACTGAAGGCTGGAGACTCCATACCTCGATACAAGATTATGCCATTATTTTCTGATAAACGACAGGAACTTATCGAACGCATTGTAATGTTAAAAGCGGCAGACCCTGCATCAGTATCCAAAACATCGAAGTTACTTGCTGACGCAATAACAGCTCAACGACGTTTCATAAGTTTGGACCCCGATTTTATAATCAAATTTATTGAGGTTTACTGCAATAATATCGGTGAGGCTAGCAGTAGTGATAGTGGCATTTTTAGTAAAGTGTTTGAAGCAAGCATAACTGCCGCGATTAGCAAATATCAAACGCAGAAGCTCTCTGTGGATAAGATAATCGTCCTGCTGTCAAAAGTAGCACACTTCATTCACTTTCATAGAGTATATCCCATTTCCGAACAGCAAGTAATGGCTATTGTGGACCTATACAATAATGATTACGGCGCAAACGTTAGGGGAACTGATTTTCTTCGTATAGCGTCACAAACAAAAATCCTGGTTCTTGATGATTCAGCAGTAGGATATAGATTCGCAAACAAAAACCACTTGGCATACTTCGTGGCTAAAGAAGTGAACATACAGTACAATGCTACTGGAGATAGTACGGATTTATTTGCTATCCTAAAATGCGCCTGCTTCGGTATTAACTCGGACATCCTGCTCTTTATCTCCTATATTACCGATAATATCAGGATTTTGCGTCACATTCTGCAGATGGTGAACGAATACACCAGAGATTGGAGTGAGTTTAGTTTTAATGACATGCCGCCTTTCCTCCACGAAGAACGGATACATAATGTGGAGCTACCCCCTGCAGATGCAAGGCAAAAAGAGCAGCAAGCCGAAGTTATGGCAGAAAAGGCCAACGAAAATGGAGTTCAAACAGTAGACATCTACGACTACTCTGATGAGGATCTTGATAATTTCATCAATCAACTAATTCGTGCTATCCAACTATTGATCATTGCAGCACGCTGTTTACCCAATTTCGAGCAGATTATGCCAAAAGCTGATAAAGAAGCATTTGTCCAGGTTATCTACAGCCTACCTAACAAGGTTTTTAGCCAATTGGCAACAATTATGGACAAAGAGTTCAATGATTTATATAAATTTTTCCGAGATCAACCACCAGACTATTATTATCGACAGAAAAAACCTTCAGACGACGATATTGTGCGTATGTTACAGTGGGCCGCCATGTCCTTTTTGCTGCAAATCTATAATTTAACGGTGTTCCACGCAACAAAGGATAATACCATAGAGTATTTGTCTAATTTTAATTTTTCGCAAGAAGACACTTACGATCTTGAGCATTTGATGATGCTTGAGCGACAGGCGTCTCCAAGCGCCTTCATTACAAAGGCAATAAATGTAGCAGAAAAGAAGAAAATACACTTTTATCCAATTCTAGTTGCTAGAGTGGTGAGCCATGCCCTGGTGTACAGATCGGATTTTGATTATAGTCATGTACAACAACTACAGTCCAGATTTTTCCCAAATAAGGAAACACAGAAGAAAATTATGACACAACGCAACCAGAATAAGAATATTGAGAATGAATAGCGATGATTCCTTCTTTGGATAATCTTAATTACAGCGACAACTGTGGCAAGCTATACCCTAATCTCCTTACCATCCTTGAAAGTGACCCGCACATCATCCTTGCTGTAGACCGTCATGTGATCCGTGAGGCCGTACCAGAGCTCGGGTTGAAATTCGCAAATGCCGTCCAGCCGCTTGAGCTCATCAAGGAACGCTTCTATTGTCGCCTGCCGCGTCTGTTTGTCACTGATTGCCCCGTTCACTTCCTCCAGTCGCGCCTTCGTCTTGTCGAAGCGCTCGGTCAAGCCGCCGTAGTACTTCTTGTACTCCGCCTGATCAAGAACCACATGCGCATTCTCGTACATGGATTGCTGCATAAGTTCGGAGACCACCAGCAACTCATTCTGCAGCTCATCCCGCTCCGCGGTTAGCGCGCTCAGGTCAAAGGCGGCATCCTTGGCCTGCTCAAAGGCGGCGATGATTT
>CAYGHY010000247.1:0-4432 GCA_964349435.1 uncultured Oscillospiraceae bacterium | reverse complement strand
CACGCCTTGTAGCTCTTGATTACTCTATCATTCTAGCTCGCTCTTCAAAGCTGGCACTGATACATATAAAACCGCCCTCAGTGCCAAATTCGATCTTAGCCTTTATACTCTTTATGCTGCTCCAATTTACAACAGACAGGTACTTTTTCCCATCAGGCGATACTAAAGCCATACAGTCCAGGAATTTTCCACCATCCTCCGCTAATTGCATCTTAACTTTTGCAGTATGGCACCCGGAAAGGCATGAATGCAGTTTGAACACATTATATGAAGGAGAGGTAACTATTTTATCCCTGTCGGTATTAATAATCCCCATAACGTTAACCAGCTGGGCAGGCGCTGACATAGTTACCATATCGCTGTATTTATAGAACAAATGCAGCATTCTGGCAGTGTATATACCTTCCCTGATGGTATAATCATGCTCCAGGTAATTATTGCACGGAAGCCATACATTCCACTCATCCATACCGATTTTTACATTATAAAGTCCCATACTTTCAACAAGGCGGATAGTATTGGCAATATCCCTTTCATTCCTGTCAATTCCATCGCCGACCACCATATAATCATCTTCCAGATTCATTCCCTCCTGGTACCAGTTACCTCCAATGAATTTGTGAATGGTCAACATATCAATATCCCTGCCGCAAACCTCCAGTACCCTGCGGTTCCAGTCAGAATCAACCTCACTGTGGCCTGTTGCTATTATTTTGACATATGGGTATTTTCCCTTTAGAAGTCTGCTGATTTTTACAACTTCTGCAGCATAATATTCCGGTTCCACATAAAAGGTCTTAAAACGTTTCAAATACATCTCATTACCTATGCACCAGTACACCACCTTGTAAGGCTCGGGATGCACCTTGGCCCGTTGGGATCCATATTCGGTTTCAGGGGTTCCATTGCAATATTCTGCCCAATTCATTATTTCCTTCAAGCTTCCCGAGCCGAAATTAAGGTTTATATAAGGCTCTGCGCCTATATACCTGCAAAACTGCATATATTCATCTGTTCCGAAATTATTGGCTTCAATGGGAGAAAGCTCTCTTCTCACACGTGTTGGGCGGCTTTCATAAGGGCCTATACCGTCCTCCCAGTGATAGTGGTCTGCAAACCATCCACCGGGCCATCTGACTATGGATGGTTTTATCCCCCGTATTACATCCAGAAGATCAATTCTTGACATGCAAATACTGTCTGCAGGCGTCAGTGATGCATAGTCGACCCACAATCTCCCTTGATTTGCAATAGCTATAACAAATTTCGCTTCAAGGTCATATGAGCCGGACTCAAGAATAAGCTCGTGTACCTCCCACTGTGGAGTATTTAAGGTTATATTACCAAAATAATAAATTTCTGTCTCGTCCTTATTACATAATGCAATCCTTACAGTCATCCCGACTGTATTTGTTTTTAAAAGTACTCTCGCCTTATATTTTTTACCCTTTTCAACATATACCTTCTGACATATGCCATAGTGGTAGTTGTTGCCATTTTCCTTGTCTATAAGCTGTGAAGACCCACCATGCATATATACCAGCCGGTCTATGGAATATTTGACTCCCCAGCTGAATTTGGTCAACTCCCAGGGAAAGGCCAGGCCGGTGCAGTAATAATTACTTCCTGGAACATCCATGAACTTATTATTCACAAGCATCTCAGCACATATCCCGTCATAATTTATACATCTTCCCCAGTGCTCAATAAACTGACCGAACAATAATGCCGATACCTTACTTCCTGTTTTGTCATAATCCACTTTTAAAATATTCACTGCTGCCACCCCTGTTCTTATCAATATAAACCGCCACACCTGTCCAGCTCTTTTTGTATCAGCCCAACGGGTACATCTGCAAAAGCAGCTTTTTGAGATGCGGCCACAGCAGATGCGATACCGGCGCTTTCACCCACAGATGCACAAATAGGCATCACCCTGATAGCTGAATGAGCTTCATGCGTGGTGGAAATTGCTCTTCCTGCAATTAACAGGTTGTCCATGTCCTTTGGAACAATGGATCTATATGGGATTGTATAATACTCACCTTCAGGAATAGCCTTTATCATGGTACCGGTTCCTGAAGGATTATGTATATCAATACAATATCTGCCTCTTGCTATTGAATCCTCAAATTTTCTAAACTCGAGCAGATCATTCTCCTTAATCTCATATAATCCTGTAATCCTTCTGCTTTCTCTCACACCGATCTGAGGAGCTGACATCAGGAGCTGTGAATTTTTATATCCCCTTACGTTTTCCTTCATGAATATAAACAATTCATACATCTGCCTGCGTGCTTCCATTTCGCTCTCAGTAAGCTGAAAAACGTCGACTCCGGATTTCTCCGTAACCCTGGTAGAGTTGAAATGTACAATACTGTCAATCAGGTGGGGAAAGGTAAGTACATTCTCCCTGGGATTCTTAATTCTGCCAAGTCCCTTAAGCTCCTTATACAGCTTATTAACCTTTTCGTCATATTCAGCCCTGTCCAAGAACCTGTCGACCCTATCTCTATCAATATCTCCAATTCTGAAGTTAAGCGTCATAGGCTGGCATAAACCATCCTGCTCTCTTCCCATTTTCACCTCACATCCTGAATAATATGCCAGGTCGCCATCACCTGTGGCGTCAATGAAATAATCCCCCTGTATCAGAATCTCTCCTGATTTGCCTGCTGTCCTTATTCCCTTTATATGCCTGCCAGTTTTCTCAACATCAAAGATAAAAGAGTGCAGCAGCAGGTCGATGTGAAATTCACTTATCAGAGTATCCAATACTAGTTTCATAATTTCTTCATTAAAAGGAAGCCAGGAATGTTTTCCATACCTGACTATGCCCTGGAGGCTTTGCATTCTTTGGAGAATCATCCTGTATATTCCTCCGTTGTTCACCGGAATGACCTCACCGTCAGGCGAAACAGTATCATGACCCTGAAGAGGATTTACCAGTCCTGCAGTTGCCATCCCACCCATAAAACCGTACCTTTCAACCAGAACAACCGAACACCCCGTTCTTGCTGCCGCAGCTGCCGCACACACTCCTGCAAGGCCTCCACCCGCAACAACAACATCATATTTTTTTTCTATTTGCATATGCAAAATGACCTCCCTGATTTAATCATCAATTGATACTTTGCCGTTTTGAGCGAATCTTTCTTCAAATTCCTTTAAAAAGACTACTCTATCCATAAGTCTCGCCTCTTCAGCAGCAAAGGCCATAAGATGGCTTTGAACGGAAATACGGGCAGAGGTGAGGATGGATTGGGAAGTGTTTTCTGAAATGCTGAGGATGAAACTCCTCATCAGCCCCTCGTCGCCACCTCCATGGGCACCCTCGGTTCCAGACAAAATTATTCTGTTCTCGGTATCGCTGGCGAAATCATAAACAAAGATTTCATTTTCATTCATAGCAGCTCTTATATCTCCGGCAGTACCCATAATTCTCAGTGTCCTGTTGTTGTCATGAGTGAACCCGGTCATTGAAAACACAGCAGTTATTTCATTTGCAAACTCCATATTCACCACCTGGTGGTCTACGACATTATTATCACATTTGAATACACATCTGCCATAGGGCCCTTCTTTCAATGCCTTGACTCTGGCTTCAAATGAGGAGTCTGAGCTAATAGCCGACACGGGCCATCCGGTATGTGGGCCCAGATATTGCTTTATGGCGGAAAAAGGGCATTCCCGTTCAGTGCTGCATCCGTATAAACATCGATCGGTTGATCCCGGTGGAGCATTCTCGCTTCTGAAAAAGGAGAGCCTTCCGAAGGAAGACAGCTTTACGCATTCAGCTCCGGCAAGCCAGCTGAGTATATCCATATCATGGCAGCTTTTAGCAAGTATCATGGGAGAAGCTTCATCTGAATTTCTCCAGTTTCCTCTGACATAGCTGTGTGCAATATGCCAGAATGCAACATTTTCATTTAACTGAATGTTCATTATGCGCCCTATGGTCCCACTGTCAATAATTTGTTTTATTCTTGAGAAGAAAGGTGTGTACCTTAATACATGACAAATTACCAGCGATCTGTCATATTGCTGTGCAAGCCTGCCCAAATTGACACATTCGGCCGGAAGTATGGACATGGGCTTTTCTAAAAGCACATGGTAGCCTTTTTCAAGCCCTTTCACAGCAGGGAAATAATGCTGCCTGTCCTGAGTGCAAACCAGTAAGGCATCCGCAGGCATTGATTTTTCCAGCATTTCTTCCCAGGTGGGAAACCGGCTTTCAAAAGGTATCCCATGGATATCGCCGAAAGCATTCCTTTTTTTCTCATTAAGCTCTGCTACAGCTACAAACTCAGACAAATGAGGGTTTCGATGTACAAAGTCCCCATAAGCCCTTAATCCCCTTTCACCTGCACCTGCAAGCATCAATTTTACTTTTTTCATACCCTCTCGTGCTAGCTCTAATTGGCGGGCCCAC
>CAYGHY010000246.1:0-4433 GCA_964349435.1 uncultured Oscillospiraceae bacterium | reverse complement strand
CCCTCTGGGAGGTCTTTGAAAGCGATTTTCAGGATTTTTGCATTAAGGAGTGTGCCTCTATAAAGCCGCAGGAGCCGTACCCGTTATAATGAGTGTATGACGGCAGTTCAGGAAAAGGCTAATGCAAGGCCGCAGGGAAACCTGTGGCCTAATTACAGAGACGGATGCCCTATTGATACCGTGTATGAGTATTATCCTAACGGTCGCTTGAAAAGTATCATTCCATATTCAGACTGTAATAGAAATGGCTGGCGAATAGAGCTCTCAATTAATGGTGACACTCTTGCCAAAGGAAACTCAAACAAAGGTAAGAGCATCGGGACTCATTATGCCTGGTGGTCAAAGGGTAGACTGAAATTTAGAATGAACTTCAACGACTCCGGCCAATTGCACGGTCTCTCTGAAGAGTGGCGTCAGGACGGAAGCCGTAAGGACAGCATCGTTTATGAGTTTGGTGAGATCATTGAGGCTCGATCTTACTTCGAAAATGGCAAGGTCCGCTTTCATTTAAAGCAAAAGCCCGGTGCACAAGTTTTCAGTGCCATTTACTACGACCCGAGCGGAAAAAAAACGGGTGAAGTTAAAAGAGGCAATGGAACATACATTTCTTATTCACCGGATGGTACAACGGCAAATAGGGTCAAAATGGAAAAGGGTGAGGTGACCAGTATGGTGGAGATTGATGTACGGTGAGTTTTCATACCATTGGCTATTGAGAGGGATCTGTGGGGAATTTAACACAGATGAACAATTATATCGAATATCGAATATCGAAAAATTAAGATTTGAATTAATTGCGTATATAGGTCATTCCAAAAAGACAATAAGTCGGGAAGGTATCCAATCAATTCTAATGTCCATCAAAAAAAAGGATGAAAGAAAAAGACCTGAGAATTAAGAGCTGCAGCACCAAAACGGGGTACAGTAGCACCGTGACTACCGAAAGTTCCATCCATCTGAGCCGTACTGAACTGGGCCTTGGGAGTACGGGCCCAATAACAAAGGAATACCTTTCTGATTTTTAATACCTTTCTTGTTGGCATGATTTTCTTTATAGAAAGCCCCCAAAAGACATGCCCGCAGCCCATAGTATGCAAATAGGGCAGATAAGTAGCGGAAGGGAAATCATGGTAACAGAATGGCATGACATTAATACGCCAAGCTTTAGTTTCACTCAAAAACCACAAGAGCCAAAACAGAAGAAGCCACATAGGGGCATCGGCGATGCTCTGGATGGGCCCATACCGGACCCCCCGCCGGTTGAATACAGAATCAAGTATGTTCGACCCGTTGAGCCGGAAAGCGGATTCAGGCACAACAAGGCCTATGACATTGAAGGTGAAATCGAAGAGCTGGTTGAAAAGGTTACCCAGCCTCGAATCATGCTTTACCCCAAAGGCATCTACAAAAAATCTGTGGATAACTTCTTTCCTAACGGCATCGAAGTCTTTCCTGACAAAGACGGGAAATTCCGTGTGATGTGTAACCACCTTTTCAATGCTATGGAATATGACAAAGACCATGAAAAGCACGACGAAGCTACATGGACATTGATAATACGCGCCCAAGGCAGGACTGCGGAAAAAATCGTTGAAAGCGAACCGCTGACATTCCCTCAGCCGCAAAAACCATTCCTGGATCTTAGAATGGGCCATTACGATGACTTTGGGGCTTCTTCATACCATAAGCCACGGGAGGGTGGAGATTACGTCCGTGGCGAGGCAGTTAAAATCCTGCAACAAGATTTGATTTCCCTTCGGTTTCTCCAGGAAGGTGAAGATGATGGTTTCTTTAGTTCAAAAACAGATGTGGCTGTGAAAAAGTTTAAGGAAATTGCGAATGACAAATACCGGATGCCCTGCAAGCTCGGCAAGCTCATCGAGGTTCAATCAACACTTGAGCAATCGTGCCCCGACGGGGTTGTAGGGTCAAACACCCGGGATGAGATTGATTTGTGGAAGAAGATGGGCTGGGTGAAACCGGCTATTATATTGCGTCATGGTGACTATGACGATGATGGAGTTAAAAACCACAAAGGCCAGCATGGCGGAGATGATCATCATATCATGACCCCGATTAAAGAACTGCAGCGAGGCCTTAAGGAGAGGGGCTTTGAGAGCGTCGGGGCAGAGGATGGTTGGTTCCGGGACAAGACAAAAGAGGCGATTATTGAATTCCAGACCTGTGCAGCCGAAAGCACGCGTCTTGTCATGGGTGAAATCAAGGAAGTTGATATAACGTTCAAGGGTAATCCTAACGGCATTTTCGATGAACCGACCCGGGAGGAGCTTTACAGCGTATGGAAGGCCCATGATCACAAACCAGCAGGTATTTCAGACAGCGCGATGATTTTTGCCGCACCCGGTATGAATAACGGTGAGGGCGGATGGTTTGTATGTGAAGAAAAACAGATCGACAGCCTTATAAATGAGGTGACGGAACTGATTGATCTGCAGGAAGAGATACTGCAGTTTCGTGAATCGTGCAGGGCTGCAGAAATATCGGAAGTAACAACTCAAAAGGCAAAGGAACTGGAAGAAAAGGTTGCCGAAAAGTTCAAGGGAATAACCAAAAATCCTGCCGAAGCAATCCAGGAACTGCTTTTGGTGAAGTCTAATCCACGGTGGCCATCGGCAATGTCGAAAAGAGTTTACATCCGGCCCTATCAGACCAAAAACGGTACAGTAGGCGGGCATTGGCGTAAGAACAATCACGGTAGCATCGAGAAAGCCCTCAAAAAGTGGCTCAGGCAGGAAAATCAAAAGGGTAATGCTGATGGCGGTATGGATCTTATGCTTAAGGCCATGATATGGGAATCGGACAAACTGGATGAGAAGTGGCCGTGGGAATTTAAAACCCTGAAAGGGAAAAAGGGTCAGGATACGGCTGCGGGATATTTTGAAGGTTCGGCTGAAGCGCAGTTCTTCCGCTTTGTTGCCGGAGCGAATGCCGGCACAGAATTCAATTTTAAAGACATGGAAATCAAGCTTACCGCCTCAGGGAATGCTATATACACGCTTGCAGAGGGGACGGTCAGCGGACTGTGGAGCCTTCCGGGTGAAAACGGGTTTGACATATTTGACCATCTTGTATTGTCCACAAATGCCCGAAATGCTCTGAAAAACGGGCATGAATGCCGCTTCCGGCTTACGACAAAGGCTCAAGCCAAGGCATTTGCAGGCGCTGCGATTACTGCGGCGGTTGGTTTACCCTGTATTGACCTGAGCAGGAATGACAAGCTTGAATCGGGTCGGAACAATAAAGCCGCAGCGGGGGCAAGCGCCAGCGGGTTTGCCGGTGCATCGCTTGAGGGCAAAATTGCAGCGATTATCCAGTGGCGTGACCAGTTGAATTTGCAATTTGATGATCTTGCACAAGTCGGCGCCTTCGGTGGAGGAGGCGCTGGTATTGGCGGCGAGGCGAAATTTGAAATCAAGTATGATAACGGAAAGATTCGGTTTGAAGCCGGAGCACTGGCTGTTCTTGGCGTAGGGGGAAAGGGAGGAGCTGCATTTGAGCTTGGTGTCGAAGAAGGTATTGAGCTTATGGCACATCTGTTCAACTGTGTAAACTTTCACCGGATGGACTCGGTGGCATGGGCGGCTTTTGAGGTGTATATGAATGTGACGTTCATGCAGTTTGTCGTCGCGGGTAAGGTGGCTTTGAAAATTGGCGACACTATCTCTTCATGGTTGTCACGCAGAAAAGAAGTTGATCCGTTTTTAAAGCAGACCAAGCAGGCGATCTATGTAAACATTAATGACAAAAAGAAACTGCAAAATTCCCCTCCTGAGGCGCTTGGAGAATTGCTCCAAACCCTTACTGAGGCACCTAAAGAGGAGGATTTTAACGCTATACTCAAGGTACTGCAGTCAGCGGAAGGTAGAAACGACGATGCCCACAAACTCAAGTGGATTATAAGGAGCTTTCATGATGCGGAGTTGTCGCGCAGGGGCAATGTTACCGATGCGATGAAAAAGGCGGCACTTGAGGAAGGGATCAGGGAGTTGATGGGGTTTGGGGGCGATATTGATGAAATTCAGAGAAACCAGTATGTCAACCAAATACAAGTAACCTTACAACGAAACGGAATACGCCATGGCCCTTAAAATCATACTTACTCTTATCATGTTTATTGCTACCATAAATGCACAATATACCTGCGATACTACTTTTGCAAAAACGGATACAATGGTGTCATGTACTTCCAGGGTGGATGGGACCATTATCCTGATTTCAAACTATAAAAACGGAAGAATGCACGGATCGCAAAAACATTGGTACAGTTCCGGCATACTTAATTCTTATTCATACTACAATGACGGCAATATTCTTGACACCACCTACTCATATTATCCATCAGGAAATCTCAAGGGCATTGGTGTAAATAAGGGGAAATGGTTTAGACTTGCAGAAAATGGCGACACGTTAAC
>CAYGHY010000245.1:0-4435 GCA_964349435.1 uncultured Oscillospiraceae bacterium | reverse complement strand
ACTTAAAACTAATAACAACTTGAGTTGTTGTTAAATAAAAAAATCAGGGAGGTTATTTTAATGAAACGTAAGATTTCTGTATCGGTCAGCCTTGTGCTTGCAATCTTCATGCTGCTTTCTACGTTTGCTTTCGGACTTGTAAAAGTGGACATTACCAAGATTGTATTTGACAAGACGGCTATTTCCTTGGAAGTTGGCTCAACCTTCACTCCAAACGTCACATTAACACCCGGCACCGCATTGAGGAATCAACTTAGGTGGTCTTCCAGCGATACCAACATCGCCGTAGTCAACTACAATGGTACAATATCGGCTTTGAAAGCAGGTACTGCAACAATCACCGCCAAATCATCCAACGGAAAAGTTTCTGCAGTTCTTGCCGCTACGGTAACAGAAAAAAAAGCGGCCGTAGAAATCAAGATTCCTATTTTTGAAAGAGGCAGGCAGGGCGAGCAGCCCGCAGACAGCGGATATTGGGCGAAATGGATTAAAGCCAAGGTTCTGCAGGATCTGAACATCAACATAAAATGGGTGCCTATTGCCAGGCCGAATCCGGCTGGAACGAAAGCAGCCTACAATCTGCTTATAGCCTCCAACACAGCTCCTGACATCGTCACCGAGTATGACGCTTCCGACGGATATATGGCATGGCTGGGACAGGGCGTGTTCCAGGAAGTACCGGTAAACTTAATGAATCAATATGCCCCCAATTTTGTTAAGTACCAGGGAGCAAATGTTATCAAGTATGGTAAGATCAAAGGGAAGCAGATGTTCCTGCCCGCAAAGAGACCCAATCCGCTGGATCCGACTTTCGTAACCATGATCAGGCAGGATTGGCTTGACATTGTTGGACTACGGAATCCCAGGACAACAGATGAATTGTTTAATGTATTGCTTGCCTTTAAGACAAAGGATCCCGGTAAGGTCGGCACAAGCAAGGTAGTTCCACAGACGCTGGATCTTGCCGGTGCAGCAAATGCCGCAACAGCAAATTACATATTCAGACCCTCCAATTATTCCGATCTGGAAAAGTATATGTATTCTGACGTTTCTTTGCCGGCATTGTCCTGGGAACCTGAGAAAAAGCGCCTCCAGTTTTTGAACAGATTGTATAATTCTGAATTGGTAAGTCAGGAATTCATGCTGGATACAGATGGTTCAAAGGCAAGAGCGGCATTTATGAACGGGTATGCAGGAATCTGGAGTCAGTATATACCCCAGGATGCCGGATACATTGCAGCACTTATAAAGAATGTGCCTACCGCAAAACTGTCCGTATTATATCCATATACATTCAAGGAGGGACAGATTGCAACAGGCTACTATTATACTCCGCCGATAGGATTGATGAGCGGTATCAACAAGAACTGCAAGAATGTTCCTGAAGTATTGAGATATCTGGACTGGATGGCTAAACCGGAGAATCTTTCCATTCTGCAGTGGGGTATTGAAGGCAAGACTTATAAAGTAGAGGGCGGAAGAAAGATACTCACAGGCTACAGAGGGGATGAGCAGCTTCTGAATGGCTCAAATAAGGATTATTATGCTCTTGTTTGCGAGGGTATAGACATGGGAAGCGATTGGGCAAACATGAAGAACGCAGCCAATCCTCCGGGCAAGGAGTTTGAATACCTGATGGAGGATACCTTCAAGTACCAGAGGAGACCGTATTTTATGCCGGTGCAGAATGTATTTATACCTCAGGTTATCGCTTCACAAACTACTTATGCTTCATCATTGATCACCAAATACAGACAGTATGTAAGCCGGCTGATTATAGCCGACCCCAGCCAGTTTGAGTCGCTGTATGCTCAATTCAGCAAGGACTATCTGGATAGCGGATATCAGAAGATACTTGATGAAAAGGAATTGGCTTACAAGGAATGGTTTAAATAACAACTGTGAACCAAGTCTGATGATTATTGACGGAATAAGCCTATAATAAGCCTTTTATAGGCTTATTCCATATCACAGCTAAGCTGCAAGCTAAGGTATGAAAATCGCTGCGATGAGCTTACAAGGACAATTATACCTTCAAAAGCGCATAAAAGTTTGTTTTTAAGTAAGCTTTTGAAGGATAATTATATATTAACGGGATTGGTGATCTGCGCCTGCCCGACTATAGGAGAGTGCTTAAATGCAAAAGCTGCAATTTGATGAATTACAAATACTGGATACAATTGACCGTGTGGTTAAAAGAACCATGAATATTGATTTTACATGGGACTGGCCAAGCGGTGTCGCGTTTTATGGTGTTAGTAAGGCTTGGGAGGTAACGGGGAAGAAGGAATATATTGATTTTCTTCAAAAATGGGTTGACGAATACATTGAAATCGGAATACCTGTATTTATGGTAAATGTTTGTGCTATGGGGCATTGCCTGATTACCCTTTATGACGCAACCGGCGAACAAAAATATCTTGATATTGCCATTAAAAAAGCAGAATATTTACATAATAATGCTGTAAGGTTTGGAGAGAATGTATTCCAGCACACAGTGTCCGGCAAGAATGATTTTCCTGAGCAAGCTTGGGCTGACACACTGTTTATGGCCGCATTTTTTCTGCTTAGAATGGGTTTCAAACTTAACACCAAGGAATACATTGACGATGCGCTTAACCAGTACTACTGGCATGAAGAGCTGCTGCAGGATGTAAGCACCAACATTTTCTATCACGCCTGGGACAATGTCAAAAGGAACCACCTATCCGGCATCTACTGGGCAAGAGCCAATGCGTGGGCAGCCTATACGATGGCAGAGGCATACAGGATGCTAAACTACCTGAATCCTATGTGGATGCAGTTAGGAGGTGCTCTGGGAGATCAGTTAAGTGCACTGGTAAGGTTGCAGTCTGAGGAGGGCCTGTGGCACACAATATTGAATGATGAGAGCTCTTACCTTGAGACGTCTGCTTCGGCAGGGATAGCGGCAGCACTGACATTATGGGGTCATCCGCTTCACGGAAAATATGTGCAAAGGGCTCTGAAGGGGATTCTGAGCAATATTTCTGAAGACGGAACAGTCAGGAATGTGTCTGCCGGGACTGCAGTCATGCTGACTGCCGAAGATTATAAGAAGGTACCCGTAAAACGAATACAGGGCTGGGGGCAGGGGTTAACTCTGGCATTCCTGTGCGCACTACTGAAGCAGAAAGAATAACGGTATATCGTGACAGAGTTTAGGGTCTTTCGAAATGACTGACTGACTTGCGTTGAACAAGCTCAGCCCGCTCAATCGTTTCAGGTTGAACCTCTGTGCCGTTAATAGCGTTGATCAGGAGACTTACGGCATTTAAACTGATTAATTCAACTTTGTTATCAATAGAGGTAAGCTCCGGCGTTGTGCACTGTGATATAACCGAATTGTTGTATCCTATAACCGAGACCTTGCCGGGCACATCAATGCCTGCTTCTGCAAGCTCTTTCAGAGCACCTGCAGCCAGTATATCTTCAGAGGCAAGTATTGCGGTAAATTTGATACCCTTGCTAATCAAATGGCGGACGGCTTCGCGGCCGCCTTCTATTCCGCGGAAGGTGGGTAATAATGATTCATACCCGCTGTTAAGCCCATATTCCCGGATTGCATTTCTGAAACCTTTCAGCTTCTCCATACCGCTAAAGGTTTCAACATCATAAATGTAGGCAATGTCTTTATGACCAAGGTCTACCAGATGTTTGGCAGCAGCTTTCACTGCTTCGCTGTCGTCGCAGGAAATCGAACAGATGTTTTTACCTTCCAGATAACCATTTATCAATACTACCGGAACTAACTCGGCGGTCTTGATAATATGACGGTTATCTGATTTTTCCTTGAATACAGAACCAACTAGTATAATGCCGTCTACGCGCTTCTGAAGCAGCAGCTTCAGATAATTCTTCTTTTCGGAAATATCCTCGCCCGTATTGCACAACACTACATTGTAGCCCAGTTTTCGTGCTTCTCTTTCAATAGCATATATGGAGCGGGCAAAATACAAATCCCTTACATCTATGGTCATAACTCCGATTGTTTTCATAGAATTCACCATAAGACCTCTGGCAAATACATTGGGCGTATAGCCGGCTTCAGCCATTATCTTTCCGACCCTTTGGCGGGTCTTATCGGACACCGATCCGCTGCCATTGACAACACGCGAAACTGTTGCTGTTGATACACCAGCCTTCCGGGCAATGTCGTATATGTTCAAAGCCGTAACCTCCACTGTACGGTAGTAATGACCTTCATCAAAATATGGCGTCGCTCATATTTGACAGCAGGTATATTGATATTAATGGTTTTATATAAGCTTGTCAAACAGGAATTAACATCAAATAGGAATTGGCTGTTGAGATGTATAATGGGAAGTTCTATAAAACTGAATTAAATAGTCTTGCGAATTATATCAATATGATAATTGTCAGATGGGCGAGGCGAAAGTACAAAAGCTTGAAAACA
>CAYGHY010000244.1:0-4443 GCA_964349435.1 uncultured Oscillospiraceae bacterium | reverse complement strand
ATAGCGGATAGTTTTTACTTAAAGATACGGGGGAATGGATTTGGAGATAAGCTTTCTTACATCGCCACAAGTACCGGCGTTTATAGGAACATTTTTACTGGCATTGTTAGTGGGACCCATCATTATACCGATGCTTAAGCACTTGAAGTTTGGTCAGACAGTGAGAGATGACGGACCTGCCACCCATTTCAAAAAGATGGGTATACCTACTATCGGAGGTCTGATAATTATTATACCCATGATTCTGACTACATTGTTCTTTTCACCGCAATATCCTGACCTGGTTCCCATGCTGCTTGTTGTGATAAGCTTTGCAGCTATTGGTTTTATTGATGATTTCATTAAAGTGGCAAAAAAGAACAAGGACGGCTTGAGTGCGAGGCACAAGTCTTTCGGATTGCTACTGGTGTCCGCAGCCTTTGCTTTTTATGTAGCAAACAGCCCAACTCTGGGTACCGGCATGATCCTACCGTTTATGGGCATTGATGCAGTGGTTGAATTACCTTTTTGGCTATTCATTCCTCTCATAATATTAGTAATGTATGCAACAACCAACTCTGTCAATATGACGGATGGAGTAGATGGACTGGCAGCAGGCGTGACACTGATTGTGGCTGTATTTTTTACAGTTGTAGCCATGGTAAAGGTTGAATGGGACTTCGTCAAACTATTTTGCTCTATTGCAGCAGGCGGATGTCTTGGCTTTTTAGCCTTCAACATCTATCCGGCAAAGGTTTTCATGGGCGACACCGGATCGTTGGCTTTAGGCGGGATAGTCGGAGCTGCGGCTGTTGTCATGAAAATGCCGTGGATTTTGCTTGTGGTAGGAGCGATATATGCTGTGGAAAGCCTTTCTGTATTAATACAGGTAATCTCTTTCAAGCTCAGGGGAAAGAGGGTTTTCAAGATGGCACCGATACACCACCATTTTGAACTGTCGGGCTGGAAGGAGAATAAGGTGGTCAGAGTATTCTGGCTTATTACCATAGTACTTTGCTTTATCGGGTTTGCCACGCTGCGGTTTAGGTTTTTTTAAATGAATGACATGGAGGTCAATATGAAGGATAAAAAGCCGTTTGATTTCTGGCTTTTCATGACAGTACTGATACTTCTTTCGCTGGGACTGATAATGGTATTTAGTGCCAGCGCACCCACAGCTGAAAAAGAATATGATGATATTTACTTTATCATAAAAAAACAGCTTAGGTTTGCAGTGCTCGGAGTGGCGGCGATGCTTCTGGCAGCAAACTATGATTATCGCAAATATGGTGGGAAAACGGTTCTGGCTTTGATGGGGATCAGTGTCATTATGCTCATACTGGTGTTGATACCAGGTATTGGCAGGGAAGTCAACGGATCCTGGAGATGGATATACTTCGGATCAATTCCATTTCAGCCTTCGGAACTGGCAAAGCTGGCGCTAATTTTGTTTCTTTCCTTTTATCTGTCGAAACGTAAAAAACCCCTGAATACATTTTTTGGGGATCTGATGCCATATCTGCTTGTGGTTGGATTGATAGCACTGCTGCTGCTGCTTGAAACACACCTCAGCGCAACCATCATAATGATATCAATAGCTTTAATCATACTGTTTGTGGCAGGAGCGAAAATTAAGCATTTTATTTTGCTGACTGCGCCGGTCTGTACTGCTCTGATAGCAGTCATTTCATTTACAGAATATATGAAACCTCGCATTACTTCCTATCTTGACCCATGGAGTAATCCAAAGGGCGTTGGCTGGCAGACGATTCAGTCTCTGTACGCAATCGGCTCCGGAGGATTATTAGGACGGGGGCTAGGACAGAGTATGCAAAAGTTCTTGTATATACCTTTTCCTCATAACGACTATATTTTTGCCATATTAGCGGAAGAATTGGGTTATATCGGAGTTGTTACGGTGCTGCTTCTTTTTATGATATTCATTTGGAGAGGTATCAAAATAGCCGTGCATGCACCGGATATGTACAGCAGTCTATTAGCGGTAGGAATCACCTCGCTTATTGCCGTCCAGAGCCTTTTTAATGTGGCGGTTGTAACAAATACCGTACCACCTACAGGCGTGTCACTGCCCTTTTTTAGTTCCGGTGGTACGTCGCTGGTGCTTTTTTTGATAGAGGTTGGCATTCTGCTCAATATTTCACGGTATTCCAGCTATGAAAGAATCTGAACATATTGCCGGAGCCTCGCATAAAATGTTATTGTGTGCGAGGTGTTTTTATGAGCAGATTTGTTATTACAGGAGGCGCCAAACTCGAAGGCGAGATATTAGTAGAAGGTTCCAAAAATGCTGTTTTGCCGGTATTGGCAGCATCATTGCTCAACGGCGGAGAGAGCGTTATCAAGAACTGTCCCAAACTGAGAGATGTGGAAGTCATGATAGAAATATTAAAGAAAATAGGCTGCGACGCAAAAAGGGAGGGTGATGTCATAACCGTCAACTCTTCCAACATCAGAGAGACTCAAATCCCGGTAGAACTGGCTGCAGAGATGCGTTCCTCAATTATATTCATGGGTCCGATGTTGGCCAGATGTGGTAAAGTGACTATTAGCTACCCGGGTGGGTGCGTTACTTATTGTCACTTCTAATGGGATAAGGTATAATTGTATTTGTATTTGTCTTCTTTGCGTATTCACTACAGGAGGCTGGCAAAATAAAAAAATGAGCGATAATGAGAAATTTCTGCTTGAGAGATCAAAGGCCGGGGATGTTGCCGCCTTTGAGATTTTAATAGAAGCATATCAGAAAAAAATATTCAATCTGGCTTATAGAATAGTAGGCAATTATGATGATGCCGGCGATTTGATGCAGGAAGCGTTGATTAGAGTTTTCAAATCGATTGCCAACTTCAAGGAGCAATCGTCATTTTCAACATGGGTTTATAGAATTACTACCAATGTCTGTCTCGACGACATCAGAAAGAATAAGAACAAAAACAAGAGAGTACTATCACTGGATGAGGAGATTCATTTAGAAAACGGTGATATGAAGCGCCAGATTATGAGTGACGACCCTTTACCTGATGAAATAGCTGAGAGGGAAGAATTGCGACGCATAGTAAGCAATGCAATCGACAGCCTGCCTGAAGAACAGCGGCTTGTGATTACACTGAGAGATATCCAGGGGCTTAGCTATGGCGAAATCAAAGAGGTACTGAATTGCCCGTCAGGTACTGTGAAATCAAAGATCAACAGGGCAAGGAAAGCACTTAAAGACGTATTGCTGAAAAAGCAGGAACTTTACAATGCAGAATACGTCAAATAACATGAAGGGAGGGTTGGAGATGACAAGCTGTGTAAATGCAAAAGAGAATATATCTGCATATATAGACAATGAATTAAAAATATATGAACGACTTTCCTATGAAGATCATGTAAGAAGCTGTAAAGAATGTAAAAGTGAACTGGATGAGTTACGCCGGGTCGCTGATTTGTGCACGATGATACCACAACGGGAACTGCCTGCAGATTTTAAGGCTGAGCTGCATGAAAAGCTGCTTGCGGTTGCAGGCAGACAGCAGAGCAATATAAGAAGCGTAAAAAAATTCAAGAGCTTTCTTTTTACGAAAACATTTGCGTCTGTTGCGGCAAGCATGCTCCTAATCATCCTTGCAGGCAGTTTTTATAAATTGGGATTGTTTTCACCAGTAAAGTCCCAGGATAGGGCGAATAGTACCGCTATGGCTGCAGAACAGCCAGCTGCCATGATAAAAGCTGAATCCTCAGTCTTTGGAGCCAACAACGATGAAGACATCGCTGAAAGTGCGAAGGAGGAAGCAAAAAGCTTTAGTTCATCATCAGCTGAAGACGCCTCAAGCATTGATATGGGTCGATCGGAAACGGTACAGGATCGTGTGGGTGCTCTTGCTTCGGGTTCAGATCAAATGCTCATGATGGAAACTGCAAACAGCAGATTTTCGACAATAACCATAACAATTGATAACCCGGAAATACAGATAGATAAACTCACTGCACTTGTTCTGGAAAATAACGGTGATACGGTAGACATGCCAGCTTATTCGACAGACAATGTGACCACATATTCCAAAGAACAGAAAACTGCTATAAAGTCTGGTACTGCAGGAAGTATTACCGATGCGCCGGTTAATACCGAATTGAACTTTTTTATACCTGCAACACAGTATGACGAATTTATCAAAGCGATCAATGCAGCTTTCGGAGAGACAAATATACAAACAGGTGCATTAGTGACAGAGGATATGACAGATGCTTTAAATACTAGTATCGCAAGGGTAAGTGAAATAGAAAACCAGATACGGGAGCTTAATGAAAAAGACAGTGTAAGAAACGCCGGGGGAATAAAGGAGTTGAAAACAGAGAAGGCCGTTACTATCAGCCAGATAGAAAAAATAAGGTTTGAAGCCGATTTTATTAATGTTGCGGTGTTTTTGAACAAGAAATAACACAGAGAAATAAATTATAGTC
>CAYGHY010000243.1:0-4460 GCA_964349435.1 uncultured Oscillospiraceae bacterium | reverse complement strand
GTATTAAAGAATTATTTTACAGAGTATAAATCATAAATCCGTTAAAAATATAAGTGGGGAAAATATAAATAAAAAGAAGGTGATAATGTATGTCAAGATCTAGAACTCCTCTGGTTGCAGATAAAAGGGAAGCGCTAAACAGATTTAAGATGGAATGCGCAAAGGAAATCGGGCGTGAACAGTTTGCAAAGGAAAACAACGACCACTACAAAGGAAACCTTACCGCTGCGCAGAATGGACATGAAGGCGGCCCCATAGGCGGACAGATGGTTAAGAAAATGATCGCATATGCTGAACAACAAATGAAATAGGGGTGGGGGGGGACGGAGTTGCTGACACTCATCCCTATGAGTGTCAGCAACTCCGTCCCCCTTACATTCTCAACTGGGCGCCCAGCTTATCGGACAGCGCTTTAATAATGTGGCTCATCGCATTGCCTACCTCTTCATCGGTAAGCGTCCTGTCTGAAGCCCTGAAGGTTATGGAATATGCAACGCTTTTTTTGCCCTCCGGCACCTGCTTGCCCTTGTATACATCAAACAGCTTTAGCTCTTCGAATATCCTGCCCGCCTTTGCACTGACCAACTGCTCAATCTGTTTTACCAGCACATGATCATCCACCAGCATGGCAATATCCCTGGAAACTGCCGGGAACCTTGGCAATGGCTGGTATTCAGGTTTCAGCGACGCACCGGCAACCAGTGTCTCCATATCAATCATACCAATATAATTCCTTTGCGCCGCTTCAAATTTCTGCGCAACATTTGGATGTATCTCTCCCACAATTCCGCATTCTTTTCCATTGACAATCAGTTTGGCAGTCCTTCCAGGGTGGAAGGTAGGATTGTCGCAAACAGGCTCAAATCCGTATTTCTTAATACCCAGTACAGACATTAGTTCCTCCACTACACCAGTCATGTCATAAAAACCGGCATTGCCGTACATTCCCAGCGTCAGCACCGGCTTCTCGGAAGGAAGCTCCGTCAGGGGCAGGCTCTTGGGAATATACACATGGGAAATTTCAAAAAGCCTGGCCTCCTCCACCCTCCTGTTGTAATTTGTAGCCAGCACCTCCAGCATATCGGGCAGCGTTGTCGTTCTCATAATACTGAAATCTTCACCTAACGGGTTTTTAATAACAACCGTCTTTCTCAGCTCGCTGTCCTCCGGAAGGTTAATCCTGTCAAACACCTTCGGGCTGGTAAAGGAATAAGTATAAGTCTCGCACAAGCCGCAGGACAACATCGCCTGGCGTATAATCTGCTCAATTTTCTGTTTGCTCGTCCTGCTGCCGATTGTTGCTGCCTTACCTTCCAATAATGTTGCCCTTATATTGTTGTAGCCATAAAATCTGGCTACTTCTTCTGCCAGATCCGCCTCGCACTCTAGGTCAGGCCTGAAGGTAGGAGCCGTAACGGTATTTGATGCATCATTTACCTCAATTTCCAGCATCCTGAATATATCCTTCATTTTATCGCTGCTTATGTCCGTACCCAGCAGCGCATTAATTCGTTCGGGATTGAACGGAATAATTTTTTTCGTTGCTTTAACAGGGTAACAGTCGATAACCCCTTTACAAACCGTCCCCGCCCCAAGCTTTTCAATCAGTTGTGCAGCTCTGTTCACGGCAACTATGGCATTCTCGGGATCCAGACCTTTTTCGAAACGTCCGGAAGCCTCCGTTCTAATTCCCAGCTTCTTTGCGGTCAACCTGACTGAACCACCGTTGAAGTTTGCCGATTCCAGTAATATTGCTTTGGTGTCCGGCATGATTTCACTATTTGCTCCACCCATGACACCTGCGACTGCCACTGCTCTTTCTTCGTCGGAAATAACCAGCATGGATGACTCAAGTTCCCTGTCCTGCCCATCTAGTGTCTGCATTTTCTCCCCATCTGCGGCATTTCTGACAATTATCTTACGGCCTTTCAGATATTCCAGATCAAACGCATGCATGGGCTGTCCAAGTTCCAGCATTACATAGTTTGTTATATCGACTATATTGTTAATCGGCCTCACTCCCGCCGCCTTCAAGCGTTCCTTCATCCACCTAGGGGAGGGTTCTATTTTTACATCCTTCACGATTCTTGCCGCATAGCGCGAACACAGGCCGGGAGCTTTTATCTCCACAGAAGCCCTCTCATGGGCTGAATCACCGCGCTCTTCTATCTTAATCTCCGGTTTCTTGAATTCAACTCCGAAAGTAGCCGCCGACTCCCTTGCAATCCCCAATATGCTTAAACAGTCAGGCCGGTTGGAGGTAATTTCAAAATCCACTACCGTCTCATTCAAACCAAGAACACTCCTGATGTCCATTCCCGGAGACAAGCCGTCTTCCAATATGAATATACCATCCTCAACGGCATCGGGATATTCTTCCTTCGACAAATTAAGCTCCGAAATGGAACACATCATGCCAAATGAATCTACGCCTCGAAGCTTGCCCCGTTTGATTTTTTTGCCTCCCGGCAGGCTGGAACCATCCAGCGCCACCGGTATAAAATCATTCACTTTTATATTAGTAGCTCCCGTAACAATCTGGATAGTCTCATTACCCACATCTACCTTTGATACAAGCAGATGATCCGCATCGGGATGCTTCTCCAACGCAGTAATCCTCCCGACCACAACCTTGTCAATTTCCTCGCCAAGGGTCTCAATACCCTCAACTTTGGATCCCGACATGGTAAGTGCGTCAGCGTATTCCTTGGGGCTGGCATTAATATCTGCAAAATCCTTCAACCACTTCAGCGGTAATTTCATATTAACTATCTCCCTTCTGTTCTCTGCTCTCCTGTTTCCCGCACCTATATGCTTAAAACTGCTTTAAGAATCGTATATCGTTTTCATACAGCAGCCTGAGATCGTCTATATTAAACCTTCCCATGGCAGTTCTTTCAGCGCCCAGACCAAAAGCAAAGCCACTGTAAATCGTTGAATCAATCCCGCATATCTCTAACACTTTCGGATGCACCATACCGGCTCCAAGTATTTCTATCCAGCCCTCATTCTTACATACTCTGCAGCCCCTTCCTCCACATGACCAGCAGGATACATCCACCTCTGCGCTGGGCTCCGTAAATGGGAAATGGTGAGGTCTCAGCCTTATTTCCGTATTTTCACCGAACAAGCTCCGGGCAAACAGTTGAAGGGTTCCAACAAGGTCCCCCATTGTCACACCTCTTCCAACCGCCAATCCCTCCACCTGATGAAAGATCGGCGAGTGAGTTGCATCCACCGCATCAGAGCGGTATACCCTTCCAGGGCAGATAACTTTGATTGGCGGCTTTTTATTCTCCATAACCCTTATTTGCACAGGAGATGTCTGGGTTCTTAACAGTATTTTGTCGGTGATATAGAAAGTATCCTGAGTATCCCTTGAAGGGTGGCCTGCAGGAATATTCAAAGCCTCAAAGTTGTAGTAGTCCAATTCCACCTCCGGCCCTTCTGCTATTTCATAACCCATGGCAGTAAACACATCTTTGATCTCATCCAGTACTATGCTGAGCGGATGCTTCTTTCCAATCATACGCCTCTTGCCCGGTATGGTTACGTCAATTGTTTCCATTTTCAGCTTGAGTTCCTGCTCCTTACTCTGCAGGTCTTTAACGGCCTCATCCAGTTTATCCTCCAAGAAGCTTCTGACTTCATTGGCAAGCTGTCCTATTATTGGCCTTTCCTCCGGCGTCAGTGCGCCCATTCCTCTTAAAACCGCAGTCAGCTCGCCCTTTTTCCCAAGGAATTGTAACCGCAGGTTTTCCAGATCGGCTGCTGACTTTACAGCGGACAGCTTTCTTTCTGCCTCAAGCTTTATATTGTTCAATTGTTCCCGCATTGCGCATCCTCCTTTATCCATAACTCTTATTCTTTCCCTCTTTCATTTTCCTCCATGATACTTTCGCAGGGATTTTCCATCTATACTGTTATTGCGAGTGAAACAATCTAATCCTTCAAATGCGGGATCGGCCCGGTCGCAGCCCCCTTCGAATTGACATGACAAAGCCTCCATCCCCCACATTAGGGACGAAGGCCTAAGCTCCGCGGTACCACCCAGATTCCCACCGTAATGAGGCGGGCTCTCTTACACAACCGACCTGATGCGCAACTATTCCCGCAACACATGTCTATTGCATCCTGTTCGTTAACGGTCAGGTACCGGCACCTCCTACTCGGCCTTGTGTTGCTCTGAAGAAAAAACTTCTTCTCGTTTGGCTCCGCAACATCTGCTTTCAGGATGCAGCTCCGGAGGGAACTTCACCGGTGTGTTCATTGGAGACGCTTTCAGCCAAGGCAGTTCCTCTCTTTAAAGTCCATCCCGGTTACTCTGCTCGTTCATTGCTTCTTAATTAGTTGTAATATTTCATAACATTATACCACTAATGCAAGCTAAATATCAATGGAATTAGCGAAATTTTGAATATTGCTCCAGTGTAGGCTCACACCCCTGAATAGTAACGTGT
>CAYGHY010000242.1:0-4473 GCA_964349435.1 uncultured Oscillospiraceae bacterium | reverse complement strand
GGGAGGTTTGTTTGCTTTGCCTCTCTGTAGTGTGTTCATGTTTCAGACTTTTCTCATCGAAAAGCCTTGTTTTATTGAGTTTTGCTATTCAAGTACTTAAAAAACGGTCAAGTCAGGAGGAAGCTGCACATCAAGGTAAGATAGGTTTTTTTTGATCAGTTCCCCCCAATCCTTTAACAATTTCGAGTATTTAGCTGAACCGTTCTTCTTCAAGTCGATTCAGTTCTGCTTTCTTTATCTCAATACGCTCAAAAAGCTCCCTTCTTTGCTGTCCTTTGAACCAGCCGGTGATCCCATTATATTCATTTGTCAGTTTTGAAATCTCTGCCTGCAATCGTTCAATATCTGCAATTCTTTTGTTCATTCGTTCCGTATCAGCGCGAACTTTTTCAGCGAATTCATGAACCTCAATTTTCAGTTCTGCGATTCTTTGCTCAATCTCTTTGTATTCCTGATCTCGCTTTTCAATATAGCCGTCGGTCTGTGTTGAATTAACGTTACCCTGCCCGGCATAAGTGTATTGAAAACCCTTCTCCTTTACCCACTTCTCCATCGGTGAGTTAGGCGGGACAATTAGAACCAAGGCCTTAATACTCGGGAAATTGTTCTTGAATACTGTATCAAGCTTTGACGGAAGAGTAATGGATTTCAACTTGCTGCAACCTGTAAAAACCTCGCCCTGAAGGACTTTCAGACTACTTGGCAATACGACGAAAGTCAGACTTGTGCAGCCGGAAAAGGCACTGCGCTCAATGGTCTCCAGTTTGTCGGGGAAATTAATGACACTCAAATTTACACAGTGATGGAAACTGCCATTACCTATGGTGGTAATGCTTGATGGCAGTTCCACATCAGTAATTTCTGTATTCGAGTCGAATGCATAAGAACCAATAGTTGTAACCGGCAGGTTCTCAATTAAAGCCGGAATAGCGACTTTCTTTTTAATCCCCTTATATTTCTTAATCCAGACATCTCTATTGTCAGTAAAAAAATACTCATAATCCTCTATATCTATTGCAGAATCAAAAGCATCAGATGATTGCCTGTCATCTTCATTGTTTACAATTGGTGTAGCAGTATTACTAGCTGTTCTTTCTGACTTGATTACCGCTGTATCTTCTATTGAGTTCAGGTTGTTCTGTTGATTCGTGTCTATACCATCTTCTGCATTATTTTGAATAGATGCTGTAACTTGTGCCTTGTTATCGAGGAAATTCACTAGGTTGTCCCATAGTACGATTTTGACAACTCCGCCATTTTTTCTTTGTTCTAACGCATCATTAATTTTTGTATCTCCGGCGCCACCAGGATAGACAATAAGGTAGTCTGTTTTTCCACTTACATTCTTGCGGCAAAATCCCCCCATCTCAACAATTCTGCTTACGACTGAATGATACATTTCTTCGACGTTTATTGACAATTTTAACCCCGTAAACACAAAGGTCTTATTCTTAAAGTTAATTACTTTAACATCATCCAAATAGCTTTCGTAATCACCTAACCATTTAGTCGCTTGTTCTGACTGCCTGATAAAATATGCTTGTTCTTCTTCTACCTTTAATCTTGACTCCCGCGCTTCTTTTGCCTCAATACCACCCCTGTAAAAAATATTCCTTAATTCATTGCCAATGCTTTTGGCGTATTTGTATTCCCATTCTATTTCCTCGCCGTCTTCAGGTGCGCATTCGCCATACGATTCATTCTTTGTATGCCAAAGGACATCGATAAATCCGGCATCGATTTCGCCTTTACTCTTCTCCAACATCCCTTTCAATTCGTCATATTTAATTTCGTCATAACCATCTGCATTGCGTATGCCTTCGTCCATCACGTCGATTATGCAGCGTAGCACGTCATGAATATTCTCAGGTGCAAATAGAATTCCTGCCAACTCAGAGTTTGAGAGTTTCCACGCCATTTCCTTACCTTTGGCTTTTTTCCCAATACAATCACTAACGAAGGAATTACCGAATGCATTGCATTTCTTATAAAACTTAAGAATCTCCAGCAAAACAGGATTGTCGATCCGGATTTCTGCGGAACTATAACTGGACGAGTTGGTGACAAAGCCCGTTCTAATTTTCATACTGGCTCTCCTTCAAGCTTGTCTCCATTTTCACACAAAACAATTTCCGGAAAAAGCGGGCATCCGCCCATACAATTCTCCCTCTTTTCACAGTCTGGACAATGGAATCTCAGGCTGTTACGGAAGAGGTCAAATACCTCGCTGTTCCAGGCTTGTTCGATGGTGTTAGAGCGTAGAGATACAGCAAAGCGTTTGTCTTGGTCAAAACTGCAAGGGACAATATTCATCTGTGCATCGATGTAACATGAGAAACGCGCGCCTTCGCAAGTATCAATGGCTTCAGGAATCACATTGTGGCAGAAATTGACTATACCCGGTACGCAGCAGCTGTCCATGCCGACTGTATAATTGTGCTTGCCATTATCTATTTTATGGAAGAACTCGTTTATGCGTGGGTCCTGTGCTGACAGGACATTCTCCCGAATTCCTTGTCCGGCTGGCTTATGCAGCAGGAATACGACTGCGTTGATTCCCTTTGGAAAGCTATTGTCTTTCAGTCGTATTAGCGCTTCATTAATGGTGTTGTTTCCAAGAACATAGTGGATGTTTGTCTTCACACCCGCCTCAATCAGCATATCGATTGCCTTTAGGGTGTATTCACTCCTATACCAGCTGACAGCCACTGCGCCACAATAGCGTTTGCAAAGCTGGGCGATATTGGGAGTTAATCCAAAGCCTGATGTGGTGAAGTTAGGCACAATCCGAAGATCTCGGCACTCCTTTAAGATTTCCTCAAAATGCTCATGCTGATCAGGATCTCCCCTTCCGCCTAATGCAAATTGGTTAACGCGACCGCTACACTCCCTCAATATACGTCTAAAATCCTCAATGGTCATATTAGGCTGCTCAACTTTCATGCCACTCTGATAACAGCCAATACCAGCCTTGACGCATAATCCGGCCTTTCCGTGAATGCAATGCCCCATAATTCCAACATCAATCAGATGGGGAAAGGATGCCATAAAGGGATCGATGCCAGTGTCCCGCCCATCCTTAAGTATCCCGGAACGAACATAAGCGCCAGTCTCATCACTGAAAATTGCTACAAACTTATTTTTCTCATCGTTAACTATATGGTTCAATGGATACCATCCTTTGCACTATGAGCTATATAGAAATTTTAGAACCTTCTTTTCGTAAAGGATTCAAACTGATACTCATTCCTCAAATCACAACCGTCAATGATGAAGCCTCCTCCAGAATCCCCTGAGTCAAATGGGCTGCCCTCCAGTTCAATAGAACTTTTTCGGGTTACAAAGGAGTATTTCGTTGTTACACCTAAAGTGTCTTGGAATTCTCCGTTTTCACCATAATATTTGCTCGATTCCTTGCCTGTCAATTCGATGGACTCAATCTCATCAACGCTTTTCATGCTTTTTCTAAGCTTTTGTATAAATGGATGTGTATCAGTAAAAATTTCTCTATCGAAATCTAGAATATTTTGCCTAAGCAGTAATATCAAATCATCAACCGTTGCGGCGTTTTTCACATCTTCTGCCTTCATTCGAACATTGATTTCGCCATATTCAATGCCTTCGGGACACCCTTCAAGCTTACATGAAAGTTTCCGTTTGTCTTTAAGATTTAGTCTGATACTAAGAAAGAAAACGCTCGAACTAGAATTGGTAACGAAGTCAGTCCTGATTTTCATGTGATTCACTCCTTTTGTGTTATTTTGAAGTATTCAAACCATATTTATTATGTGCATAATACAAAATGCTACTTTCACTGTCAATTGAATACTTGATTCCATTTAAATAACTGTACAATGTTATTTGGATTGTTAAGATCCTGTTTACCAAAAATCTGCTTCATATTGTCACCCGTGTCCCCGTGAGGAAGATGACTGCCAATCTACCAACATCCGTCACTTCGATGTGATCCAGAACCTGATTACATAACCCATAATCAAACTCCCGAATCCTGCCCCGATCTAGCAACCGTATCATCTCCCTTGCCCGGTACCTGACCAGTTCATCCTCACCATCCCTGGCTATCTCTCGGAAGCTGGCTACATAACGCATCCCGTGCCCGACTATAAGGTACCAGGCCCTTGTGAAGGCCTTGTCCGCGTCCTCAGCCGGAATTCTAATGTCCGTGCAGAGCATCTGCCTGGGAGCGGGCAATTTTCTTTTGTATTTCCTGTAATACCGGCAATATTTACTATCCGGTGTCTTGCTTGTGAGCGGCATGGGCGGAGGCGTGAACATCTTGCCATCAATCGGCGTACCGTGATTGCCTAGGATACTCCTGCACCGCCAGTAAGCCTGATCCTTGTTTTCTTCTTTCTTCGGCCGAAGCATGATGTAAGTATTCCCGCAGACAGAGCAGGTGATCCTGGCCGAAAGCGGGGCCTCCTCGCTGTGCCAGCAGCACCCCGTGATATG
>CAYGHY010000241.1:0-4477 GCA_964349435.1 uncultured Oscillospiraceae bacterium | reverse complement strand
GGGGGGAGGATTAAAGCCAAATGACTTTACTGGTGATTAATTCTATATTGCTGGCCTGCGCCAATGTGATTTTTGCAATAATAGTTGCAAAAAAAATAAAATTTACAGGTAAAGTACGCTTGATAACTCAATGGTTTAAAATGAGTTACAACTCGGGAAAAACATCAAGGATAAAGAGTGACAGCCCTGAGGCAGCCGTGGGCAGGAATCTGCTGGAGAGGCTTGAACTGGCATACATTGAGAAGTCCAATATCAGGCATTATATACCGTTTATGAATATTTACATACTTTTCATCCTTGTTTCACTGATTTTCTTCATCGTTTTCCGGCCGGTAAACAATCTGCTTGGATTCTTGCCATCTTCGGTTGTTATCAGCGGAATAATTTCCATAGTGCCGCTTTTTGCGCTCGACCTGCTATCCCGTTACAATTCAGAAACAATCCGTAAAAGGTTGTCGGAATACATTTCTGTATTGAACAGATGGTGTTCGGTGAAAGAGGATATTATGTATGCATTTGAAAAGTCACTGGATTCAAGTGTTGGCGAGCCGCTTCAGACGTTCATAAGGGACATGGTGATACAGGTCAACCGCGGAATGGAAACTTCAAATGCTCTGGATATGCTGCAGATGAAGGTGGACAATCCCCATTTCAGGGATTTCATTGTAAATATCAAGCTGAGCCTTCGGTACAGGGGTGATATCATAAAGCTCCTGACAAATCTTGAAAGCCAGTTTTACAAAATAGATGAAGAATACAACAGACGGAATATTTCTACATACAGGGACAGGCTGCTTATTTATTTCATTATGTTTGGAGTACTTGTCACAGCCTACTTTTTTATAAACTTCACACCAAAGATCGGAGACTTTTATCTGCATACACTTGAGGGAAAGCTGCTGATGATGGTATTCAGCGGCATGTATACGCTGGGCTTTTACCTCACTGCAGGCATAACAAAGTTCAGGAATTGATTTGCGTCGACAAAGGAGGGAGACCATGCAGTATGTAATAAGGCTTTTCAGAGAGAACACCGTTCTTTTTCTGGCACTTGGCTGTGCAAATATGCTTTTCAGCCTTCTTCTTTCAAAGGCCCTATCGCTATCAGGTTCAAAACGGGTGGCGGAAGCCCTTGGGACAAGAAGCCCGAATTTATCCTTGTATAAAAGATGCTCAAGGCTTGTGGCACAAGGGATGGCGGCTTGCGAAAAACACATAGAAAGGGGCGGTATTTATAAAAAGGCCGGATTGAGGTTGAAAAAAGCCGGTTATAAGGGTGAGCATTCAGTACTACTGTACCTCGCCGTAAGGTACGTAGTATCTCCCGTAGTTTTTGCAGCGGCCTTTTCAATAAACTACCCTGATCTACTAAGGCCTTTAGCGTTGGTTGTGCTGATAAACACTGCAATGGAAGCCATCATTTCCGCCGGGAAGCGTAAAATAAACCTGCGGTTTCAGAAGTACATTTATAAGGTGTATAAATACCTTCACAACCAGATATCTTCCGGGATAAAGCCCACCGATGCCGTCAGATCCGCCTATGAGATCGTTGAAGACGGGGAGCTTAAGGGTATACTGGTCAGGCTTGCTGCCAGGTACGAGCTTACATTGGATATCGATACTGCATTAGAAGAATTCAGGTCGAATTTTGATGCACATGAGGCGCAAACACTTTGCGTCGCACTCAAACAAGGAATTGAAACAGGAGATAACAAGGAACTGCTGGCAAGGCAGGAGGATGTTATGTTTAAGAAGTATTTCAATTACATACAGGCTGAAACTGACAGCTGCAGAAATAGAAGTGTTGCCGCCGCTGCAGTGTTTGTCGCCATAGTGGTAGTGATGATTATTATACCGATGCTGAATGAAGTTGGTCAGGCAGTCGGGAAAATTTTCATAAATTAAATTAACGGGAGGTCAATATGAAAACAAAAATTGTGTTGTGCATGCATCGGGTTAGACAAAAGGTTTACTCATTGAGGCAGGGGCGGCTATTTTCCGACAGAAGGGGCTTCGGCATGAATGAACTGCTGGGCATTGCAGCAGCGGTTATTCTTGCAGCCTTTATTGTCATACCGGGTCTTAAAAAATTTACCGATGCTGTGATGAAAGAGCTTACTGACTGGTGGGGTAAAGTTGGAAATGATATATTTCCAACAGCATAACAGAAAAATACAATCACTCCTAATACTACAGCAAAAACTTCATTTTTTGATCGGCATTCATGCGCCTTGCAGAAATAATTGCGAATGCTTTAATGTGTTATTTCTGCTGGGATTATTCGTAGTTTTTGGTGTAGTACTCACCCCAATCTTTTTGCAGCTTATATAGCAGGAGGTGGACTATGCCGGTTAGGGCTATTACTACAGGAATCATTTTAATAATAATGGTAATGATGCTGGTCTATATGATAGAGTTATTCCTGCCACTGTCCATGAAGGCTGAGCTGGACATGCTTTGCAGAAGCACGCTGCTTCGGATGGAAAACGCAGGGGGATTGAGCGCCGCTGAAAGACAGGAGCTCCGGTCGGAACTGGAGAACAGGGGTCTGACGGATGTTGTGGTCTCGGCCTCTGTAAACGCCAGGCAGGGAGGCATGCTGACCTTGCAGGTTGAGGGTGACTATAACTATAATAAGCTGATTGCATTGTTTAAAAGGGAGGATGTGAGGCTGCGTATGGTGTATAGAAAAACCACCATGTCAAGAAAGGTGGTAAATTGATGACTGCCAGAGGTGAAAAGGGGAGTGCTGTAGCGGATGTTGTTATTGCTGCCGCGATGCTGATATTTGTACTGCTGCCTGTATTTTCTGTTATCATTGAGAAGTATATATTTGCTGAAAAGGCAAGAATTATCAGAGATGCTGTGGATATGGCCAATATCTCTGCCTACAATGCCTTAAGGACAGAAAGTCTGGGGAAAGCTCAAGCGGATATCGGCCGTTCCGAGGCATCAAGGATATTTGAGGAACTTCTATGCGCCAATCTGAACCTGGAGGAGGGGCTGGTACCCCAGATAGATTCTATTGCAGAAGGGCGTGTGGAGATCAGTTCACTTGAAATGTACATGAACGGGTTTCCGGCAAAATGCCCCGGTGGCGCTACTATTATGAAGCCTTCCTTTCACAGCTTCATTAAGGTGCCTATAAGACCTGCGCTATACAGAAAGGTGGTTCTGGGCATGATGGGCAGGGATTATATTGATATTGAGGTGCATGTGGATTCGGAAATTCCGGTAAACAATTAGTTGCAAAGGATTCTGGTGAGGTTTATGAAGAGATATGCTTGGATTATTGGCGCATTTTTTATTGTTGTTCTGCTGACGGCAGCAGAAATAAAAATCATTACGAATGCTTCGGGGTATGAGGCAAAAGACAATGTGGTTTTTGCCAAAGTGCATATAGACGAAAATACCATCATTACCGGGGATATGCTGGAGGTCAGAGAAGTCGGCAGGGGGGCGGTACATCCGAATGCACTGAAGGACATTGGGGCGGCAGCTTCCAAAAGGGCAGATATGGATATCGAAGCTGGTGAAATGCTGTTGGAGGCCAAGCTTTCATCTGATATGCAGGGACTTGTTGAGGCAAAGGACAAAAATAATCGGTTGTTTTCTGTGGAATTTGATGTCGATCAGGCTAATGGCTGGCAGCTTGCAGAAGGCAGGCACGTTGATATTATCTACGTGCCTGATAACTCTGAACGTGCAAATCAGCCAACTGCGGAAGAAGGAGGTGGAAAAACAGTAACATTCTCCAACAAATTACAGGTTTTGAAGAATATCCGCATCGCAGGGCTTATTGATGAGGATGGCAAGCTTGTAGACCTTTCTGAGTCAAAAAACACACCCAGGCATATATCCTTTGAAGTGACTGAAGAACAGGCGATTTTTCTTGCTTATGCAAAAAGAAATGGAAAGCTTGATCTTTCCTGCATCCCGGAAAAATAGCCTGTATAGTTTGATAACCGTGCATTAAAATGGTATTGGTGTAAGAGGATGTTCCTTACCGAACAATGAAGTATTCCTTCTGCGATGAGGAACATCCCCATTCAACTGTTAGGTTTGGCAGTAACGGCATAGCCGATTTCATAAGACTGCAAAAAGATCAATAAGTATATATAATAATGGAGGTTTGAGTATGGCCGATTTAAAGTACGAAATCAAAAAGAATCTGGGGATCATAGGGGAAGGGACAAAGGGCTGGAAGAAGGAAGTCAACCTGGTAAGCTGGAATGACCGCAAACCAAAGCTTGACATCCGGGACTGGGATGAAACCCACGAAAAAATGGGGAAGGGTGTCACGCTTAACAAAAACGAGGTGGAGGAACTTAAAAAGCTGCTGGAATCAATTGAACTGGACGACATGGAGGCCTGACAGTCTCCCTTCGTTGAATGGGAACGTTGTCAGGGAAGCGGGGCAGGAGATGAGGCTTACTACCCCATGTCCTGCACCGCCACCGCTAATATTATCCCATAT
>CAYGHY010000240.1:0-4560 GCA_964349435.1 uncultured Oscillospiraceae bacterium | reverse complement strand
TTCTTGAGAGCATGGGGCATAAAAGGCTGGCGGTGGAGGCAGGGGAAGACCCGGTCAATTGTCCTATAGAGTACATTGAAGAGGTGCTGAGGACGATTTATGAAATGAAATTTAAAAATGGCGAAATACGGCGTGCGAATGTCAATATCGCAGCAACAACGGTGGAGAACTACAAAAGGCTTAAGAATGCAGGTATTGGCACGTACATCCTTTTTCAGGAAACCTATCATCAGCCAACCTATGAAAGGCTGCATGCCGCGGGACCAAAGCGCGATTACCGGTACCACACAACGGCTTTTGATCGGGCGCAGCAGGGCGGCATAGATGATGTCGGGGGCGGTGTGCTTTTTGGTTTGTATGATTATAAATTCGAAGTTTTGGGTCTGATGCTGCATAATGAGCACCTGGAGAAACGCTTCAATGTCGGCTTTCATACGGTTTCAGTGCCACGCATATGCGAGGCTGACGGTGCGGATAATTCGGCAGCCCGATATGTGCCAACAGATGATGAGTTTTTGAAGCTTGTGGCCATTATTCGAATGGCAGTACCTTTTACCGGTATGATTGTATCTACCCGGGAATCCATGGAAATGCGTAAAAAGCTTATATCCATAGGCATATCGCAGGTCAGCGGAGGATCTTCGGTGGAGGTGGGCGGCTATGCAATGCGAGAAGCCAACGCTCCCCAATTTATGCTGGCTGACGGCAGGCCGGCAAGTAAAATTATTGAATGGCTGATAGAGGAGGGGCTGGTTCCCAGTTTCTGCACGGCTTGCTATCGGAAGGGCCGGACAGGAGACCGCTTCATGCGCTTGGCAAAGTCCGGGAATATAAAAAATGTTTGCCTGCCCAATGCATTAACAACGCTGTGTGAATATGCGCAGGATTACGGGGATGAGGATTTCCGAAAGAAGGTTGACAAACTTACGGAGAAACATATTCCCACAATATTAAATGATAAAGTAAGGCAGCTGACTGTAGACAATATCGCACGCATCAAGGCGGGGGAAAGGGATCTGTATATTTGAGGTGAGAGGTGAGAGGTGAGAGGTGAGAGGTGAGAGGTGAGACAGTTTATGTGCATGAACAAGACACCAAGAGGCGAAAGACCTCATATAGCTCTATTTGGAAGAAGAAATACCGGAAAATCAAGTTTGGTTAATGCCATAACCAATCAGCAGCTTGCCATTGTATCAGAGGTGAAGGGGACCACTACGGATCCTGTTTACAAAGCGATGGAGCTGTTGCCGCTGGGGCCTGTGCTGCTGATTGACACGCCAGGCCTGGATGATGAGGGAATGCTGGGAGATCTGCGTATGCAGAAAACCCGGGAAGTGCTGGTGAAAACAGATATTGCAGTTATTGTATGTGATGCCCGGGAAGGATTGGGGGATTCAGAGATTGATACGATCTCACTTGTTAGGGATAAGAAAATACCTTTTGTAGTCGTATTCAATAAATGCGACCTCTGCAGACCGGCTTCCGAGCATGTTGAAGACGCGGAGAAAAAGTCCGGGGCCGGGGTTCTGTGCGTATCAGCCTCCACGCGAGAGGGTATCAATGAATTAAAAGAACTCCTATCCGGCATTGCCCCGGAAGATGAAAGCCGGTGTGCGCTGGTGCGTGACTTATTAAAACCAAATGATTTTGTAGTGCTGGTTGTACCGATAGATAGTGCAGCGCCCAAGGGGAGGCTGATACTGCCACAGCAGCAGGTCGTCCGGGATGTGCTTGAGGCCGGTGCCATATCAATTGTTACCCGGGAGACGGAATTAAAAAAAACGCTGGAGAAACTCGGGGCAAAACCGCGAATAGTCATAACCGATTCACAGGTATTCGAAAAAGTATCTGCAATGACGCCAAAAGATATACTGCTTACCTCGTTTTCCATTCTGTTTGCCAGGTATAAGGGCGACCTTGCAGAGTTAGTAAGAGGTGCACGGGCAGTCGACTCTCTTAAGGATGGAGACAGAGTGCTTATCTCCGAAGGCTGTACTCATAACAGACAATGCGACGATATAGGCACTATAAAACTGCCCCGCTGGCTTGGCAAATACACAGGAAAGAAGCTGGAATTCGATTTTACCGGCGGCGGGCAGTTTCCAGATAAATTATCCGGTTACAGCGTGATTGTACACTGCGGCGCCTGTATGCTGAACCGCAGGGAAATGAACCATCGCATACAAATGGCGGCAGACAGTGGTATACCAATTGTAAATTATGGTGTTCTGATTGCATACATGCACGGGATTCTTGACAGAACCATTGAACCATTCCGCACAGAGGACGAAATGTGACGCAGAGGATATCCCAGTAACTCTCAGGGTGTACCAACGCATCTCTAATGAAGGAGATAGCAAGCCATCACTGCTTTCATGGGCTGCTGACAAACCGGATTTGCTAGCGGCCTGTTTTTCATGTAAAATACCTTATAAGTGTTTGTTATTACAGGAACATACGTCATAGCGGAGGTTTCAAATGCTCTATCGTGAAGCGGGGAGAACAGGGGATAAGCTTTCTATATTGGGTTTCGGCTGTATGCGTTACCCGCATAAAAACGGAAGAATAGATGAGCAGCGTACAGAAAGGCAGATTATTCAAGCGATCGAACAGGGTGTGAACTACTTCGATTCCGCTTACGTTTACCATGGAGGCAGAAGTGAAAGCATACTGGGAGATATTCTGGCGAAGGGCTACAGAGACCGTGTTAAAATAGCCACGAAGCTGCCTCCCTACTTCGTTCACTCTGCAAAAGATATGGAGAACATTTTAGAAAACCAGTTGAAAAAATTGCGCACAGATCACATTGATTACTACCTGGTTCACGCCTTAGGTGACACAGGCGGATGGGAGAGGCTGAAAAAGCTTGGCGTGAGAGAGTTTATTGAGAAGGCAAAAAGAGCAGGAAAAATAATTAACTTTGGTTTTTCCTTCCATGGGGACAAGGGCGAATTCAAGGCTCTTGTAGATGATTATTCTTGGGATTTTTGTCAGATACAGTACAATTATATGGATGAGAATTTCCAGGCAGGCAGGGAAGGGCTCGAATACGCGGCGGCAAAAGGGCTGGGAGTGGTTGTTATGGAGCCCTTGAGGGGAGGCTCGCTTGTCGGGAGGATGCCTCAGGAGATTCAAAAGATCTGGGATACTGCTGATACTAAAAGAACACCTGTTGATTGGGCTCTGCGCTGGATCTGGAACCATCCTGCTGTTACTGTAGTGCTTTCGGGGATGAATGAGGAAGCTCATATTGACGAGAATGTCAGAATCGCATGTGATTCGCTTCCCGGTATGCTAACAGATGAAGAGCTTGCAATCTATGGAAAAGTTAAAAAAGAGTACAGCAGGCTTATGAAGGTAGGCTGTACAGGCTGCGCGTATTGCATGCCGTGTCCTGCAGGAGTTGATATACCTATGTGCTTCGGCTACTACAACAGCAAACACCTGTTTAAGTTGAAGCATGCGAATCTGCAATATATGGCTTTCGCCGGGGGAGCAACAGGCGGGAAACCCTCCCTTGCCTCCCTTTGCATCAGCTGCGGCAAATGTGAAAAAGCCTGCCCGCAGCACATTCCCATCAGAGCGAAGCTGAAGGAGGTTTCCAGGGACATGGACAGAACTGTGTTAAAGCCTGCCTTGTGGTTGCTGAGGAAGTATATGCTCTTAAGGGGAAGGAACAGGTCAGAGTGAGCAGGAGGGTATGAATTCGGGAGTGACAAGGAGGCTGGCTTGGTATGGCGAGAATTGTGCCGGTTGAGGATGAACCGTCAGCTATGCGCTATTTATGCTTTGTTATAGAACAGAAATGCAGCGGCTTTGAAATAGTTGATACGGCAGAGAACGGAGCGGAGGGACTTGAGAAAATCACGTATAGGAACTCGCTTTTATTATTTCAGATGGTTTTCGCCGTAGGCAAGCGGGCTTTTAGAAAAAATTAGAAATTGGTTTGGCGATATTTCAATAACAACAGCGTAAGAACACAATATTACCGAGTTGAGTTTAATATGCGGATAATAGAATTAACTGAAGAAGTATAACAACAACTTGACAACAACTTGAGCGTGTGAAAGCAAGCCACGTTTTTTGTGATATTTGAGACTATATTACTACTATTCAATCCTCGCAGAATACTTCTTGTGAGAATTCATCCTCATACGGGCGCCGGTATTCTGCATATGAGATTTGATTGCTGCTGTCTTCATGCAGGATATTTTGACGAAGCTTATTTATTCCGCCGGAATAAACAATTGGGTATGTGAGTGACCAAGCGAGCGAGAAAGTCGACGGCTGAGAAGGTTTCAACCTTGCTGGTTGTCTTGCCTGCGTAAATAACCCTGCCAGCACCGTTCGCAGAATCCTGAGGAGGATAATACTCCAGGCGTTCCTGAGATATAGGCGCTCGAACAATGTATCGGGCAAGCCTTTCAATAGCACCGATATCGTAAAAGTTGACTGAACTTCCACAGTGAACGTTAAATCCGGAATGCTGCCAGGTTGACATATTGTTGATGATAGCGGGATTGATAACCTTCTCATTTTTCAGCATTCTTAGAACAGCTT
>CAYGHY010000239.1:0-4610 GCA_964349435.1 uncultured Oscillospiraceae bacterium | reverse complement strand
GCTGTGCGCGCCCTTGAGCGTCTCGGTACCCTGTGTTACGATGTGGCCAAGCCTATGAAGGAATGCGGGTGCCAGGAAACGGTCTTTACTAACTCACTGGTTGGTACAAAGACTGGGGGCAGACCAATACCAGTCCCTAACTTTGTTCAATGATCTGGGAGCAGCATAACAGACATTAATATTGGATTTGGTGTAATGATTGCCATCATCCATGAACCTTTCACTATAGCGTGGAACTTTGATCGGTAAATCAAAACGTGTTGTTGTCAAATGCATTCCATACAATTCTATATCTGATTGAGGTACTTTTTTTACTTCTGCAATCCCATCCAGTGCAGAGTTTACTTCGCTGATAATGCTCATATCATCGATATATTCAATATTTTCGGAACAGAGTGGGGCTTTTAGCTTTTCTAGGAGATTTGCAACCTCTCTACAGAACTCAGTATTGTTTTCCTGAACATTGACTTCATATTGTCGGCGATTGGATGCTTCAAGCTGGATCGCTCCAAGGTTTGCGGATCCGAGTATGACCGAGAAAACCTCGGTGTTGTAATAAAAGACATATGCTTTCCCGTGGAATTTGAATGGCTTGACAATCCGCACCTCACCTATCCCTTCCTGTAACCAGGATCTATTGATTGTCCGAGCTTTGTGATAGGATCCTTCTGGCATTCCCTCTACAAAATACATGCCAATAATTAGTGTCACGTATCTAATGCCTAAACTCCGGATAATCCTATCCAGTTTGTCAAGTGATGCTGATGAAACATATCCTACAGCAATGTCTATTCGATCGGACTTCTTGATTTCCTCCTCGAACTGCACAGAGAATGCTAATTGGCCTTCATCTATACCCATGGGCAATAAATCGGTGAGAAGCAATTTCATGAATAATCTCCTTGAACGGATTTCTTTTTATTGCTAGTATTGTAACATATCTAACCGCAAAGCGACATGACATTGCCTCAGAATATGACAGCACACGTTATGAATGCTTGGAAAGATAGAAATGGCAGATAACCTCACCAAGGAACAGCGAAGCCGCAACATGTCACGGATAAGAGCAGAAAACACAGCATCTGAGGTTCTGGTTAGAAAGTATCTGCATTCACGTGGACTTCGCTACAGAATCAATGTCAGTCGACTTCCAGGCCGGCCAGACATAGTATTGCGAAAACATAGGGCAGTTGTGTTTGTCAATGGATGTTTCTGGCATATGCATTCCAACTGCAGATATTCAACTATCCCAAAAACCAAAGAAGAGTACTGGACTAAGAAACTGGAAGGCAACAGGATCCGAGATGATCAAGTAGCGAAGGAATTAGTTGCTCTTGGTTGGCGAGTCTTCACTATCTGGGAATGTGAACTAAAGAAGACATCTAGGCAACATAGATTGGATTACCTATACAACTGTATTCTTCGTCTGGATAACTGAGCTTACTAGGAACTTTCTGACCAAAATTCTCTCAAATTGATTTTGCATCCATGGCACACTTTTTCCAGAGTCTGAATCTTTGGATTAGCGCATTTGCCGCTCACTATTGCATATAGCACAGATGGTGACAAGTCGCTTTGGAGTGCAAGCCTATGTATGCTAATCCCAGACCCATCACACAGTGCTCTGATTCTGCTCGAGATAAACGATAGCGTTTCTATAGCGTCCATAATCAAATCTGCGACTCAGTCGTGATGATTGCGCAGTTGTTATGATCCGAAATAAGTGTGGCGGCTCCCCACAAGGTAACCTTTTTCGCGCCAAGAGTTTTCTCATCCTCAAGGTATTGGATCAGCTTGTCATTATCCTTGGTGATATTTGTGTGCATTTCATTCATCCTCCGTTATTCAATACCGTCACTATACCTCTTTTCTCCCAGAAATGTGTGCGATATATCGTAATTTGCCTAGTCATGTGACCAATATTTAAGGAATGTAACCGTTACTGCTGAAGCGCCATCTTGATCAACATGTCGATATCAGCCCTCTCGTCACGCACATGCATTTTTGAATGGCAGTTCGGACACAGCGCTACAGCGTTTTCAACCTTGTCAGGTCCTTTCCGCCCAAGCCATATTACATGATGGATTTCCAGGTAGGGGTTTCCCTGCAAATCTTCGAATGGGGCAGGTTGTCCACACAACTGACAGATACCTTTGGCACGCTCCCTGGTGAAAGCAACAACAGCAGAGCTGCGTTTATATCCAGTGGTCTTGATATCTCTTTTTTCCGGCGTATGTGAACCATACAACGCGGCCCTCAAGCGTAGCTCTTCGTTTCCCTTTGCTATTCTTGCTTTGGCATCATCATCCGCTGCCTTCTCAATGTAATACTTGATACCTGGTACCATCCAAACAAATGAGTGTGCATCGATCAGTCGGACTTCAACTTCAGCTTTTAGCTGTAGGTTCTCATTCATCAGAGACTGTATTTCACTGATAATTCTGATGAAGGTAGTATAGTTCTCCCAGTTGCAGCTGTGAGATGTCCTGTGGTCGATATTGAGCATTTCAAGCCGCTCGTCAAATTTCCGGGACCTGATAGGCAGAAACCTTGTGCTGTCCTTGATAAAGAAAAGATAGCCAATTAAGTCATAATGACCGCCAAAGACCTTAACTGCATCTGTAAAGGCTTTCGCCTCATCGCTGCCGCGAAATATGTCGAAGAGTGTGCGTTCAGCACTGCCTTCAGATGCCAGTTTATTCTTGAAATGAACTTTCTGATTGAAATCGACTAGATTCTCAGCTTTATGTATAGCTTCACGTGCATATCCAGCAATGCTCCCTGTGCCGATTTGCGATTCTTTCCAGGAGTCAATGCGTAATACCTCCCGGGCATTAGCTGCGACCCGTGTCTTATAACTCTCCTCTTCTTCAAGAAACCCATCACCGAATGAAATACGCCCATCGGTATAGCGGCTGAGTTTTTTGTCCATATACTCAACATATAGCTGAAAAGCTTGCAGCATAAGAATCAACGTATCATAATCAAGTAAACTCGACTCAACCTGGTGAATGTTGCTTTCAGCCTGCCCAAGATGCCTATCTAAAGATTTCTTCTCGTTCATTTTCTTACCTCCTCACTATTTATTTATATGTAGCAAACATGGACACCGCACTTCATCGCATAGTCAATGGTGTTCTTCGTTCCTCCTGGTACACCATCATATACCGCAATCACCCTGGAAACTCGGTCAACCATCCACTCATCCCTCTTCTGGAACGTTGCCATGCTGTACTGAGGGCTGATGCTTTCAACCAGGTCAGCGGCCTCCAGCACCTCAGCATATTGCTTTTTCTAACTGACCGACCAGCGGCTATCACAACCCGGATACGGAAGCGCTGCGATGAGTCGGAGCTTCGGGTTGCTCTGACGGAGCCTCAGAACAATCTGCCCTGCCCAAACGTCCACTCCTCTCGCCATCCCGGTGACGAAACTTGTATATCCATCCTTGATAGCCTTGAGGATGGCTTCCTCGAGGCACTTTTTGATTTCTTCTTCTGTCCGCTTCAACTTCTCAGGGCGGTGACCTGTGAAACAGCATCGGCGGGGGCGCAGTTCCTGTTCACTCATGATATCGCTTCCTGACTTTCATTCTGCGGAGTTGCTGCGCTCAGTTTCCGTCTGACGACCTTCAGGCATTTCATCAATGCGTCAATACTCTCAGTATTCGAAAAGCTCATTACCACATCGCTTTTCAGCAGCTCCATCTCCCTTGTTTTGCTGCCGTTCAGCATCCGGCCAATGGGCGCCGGCGTCTTCAAGTTACGGAAGACAAGCAATGCAGCGCCGGTTGTGTCCCCCATGTGGATGCCGATGTCGCCTTTGCCAAACTCCAGGCGGTTTACCTCTATCATCCAGCCCTCTTTCTACATCGACTTGCGTTCAACGAACCATCTCCCCAGCACATTCCCCGACAGCGCCCCGCTGCGCTCAAAGAACAGATAACTCTGTTTTCCGCGGATACACACGGTATAGCGGTCGCCCTGCCCGCCGGCCTTCATCGCAGCCGCCTGCCGGATGTCCGTGACCTTGTCGATTTCGAACACCTTGCCATCGAGCCACTTGATCTCAAGCGGCATCAGGTTCCCGGCAGCACTGAAAGCGGCCTTTACATCGACGTACACGCGCTCAGACATGCTACTCCTCACGGACGTTCACCTCCATATCACGAAGGAACTTGCTTCCGGCCTGCACGGGGCGCTCCCTGAACTGATATCCTTTCCGCTTCAATACACGGAATTTGAAATCCAGCATCTCCGGCGGGATGCGCAGGGTGGACGCTACCCCGAAGAACGACAGATCATCATTGAGCAATTCAAACACATCCTCATCCTTCAGCAGCAGCTCGGCGGCAAATACATTCGCTTCATATTCAGTTGAAGAAGTGTCGTCAAACAAGGCGAAGTCATGAAACGACTCTATCCCCGGCATCTGGGAATGTAAAACAGCATGCCCCAGCTCATGCGCGCAGATGATCTTCTGGATCATCCCGGGGAGGTCGCTGTTGATGGTAATACTGGGCTGGCCGTCCTGCATCATAAAGAAACCTTTGCACGCGCTCTTCGCCTTGCCCATCGCCTGAAACAGCAGGAGATTCCCCATCGCCTTTG
>CAYGHY010000238.1:0-4619 GCA_964349435.1 uncultured Oscillospiraceae bacterium | reverse complement strand
TTTCGGTTAAGTCCGGTTAACCCCAACCTGCTCCGCCGATACGCCAAGCCACATACCTACCATAATCCAAACTACCACCAGCTACGCCGACTTGCTGCGCCGAACTTTAACTTCAAACTGCTACGCCGACTTGTTGCCATTAGCTCAATTTAAGGGAAACAATCGCCATGATGGGTTCATTGCCATGCTCTAATGAGCCTCAATCTAAGGGAAACGACCTGCATGATGGGTTTTATATGCCTGAGAGCTTCGCCACAACCTGCCACCACACACTTTAAAATAAAAAGGCATAAGATCATACCAAGTAAAATTTAGAATAGGCTTGTAGGTCAAATCAGAGAGTCGGATTCAGAAAACATGTTCTTTTTTTGTTGTCTTCTTTTGAGTTTATTAATCATTCAAATAGGAGGGTAAAATGATCGGAACATCGTATTACGGGAATCCGGCTGTAAAAGAAATGGGGGTTCTGGGGATCAGACTAGTGTCGATATCGAGATCAACCCCCAACAATATCCAGTGTAAGCACTACGCAGCCCTGAAGCCCTCGTGGGATCTGATTAATCACTGGAGAGCTAACCATGACGAGGGCTATTACAGACAGGCGTATGGGGCAATCCTGGATAAACTGGACCCAAGGACAGTCTATGAAGACCTGAATAAATCAGTTTTGTTATGTTATGAACGCCCAGGCGAGTTTTGTCACAGAAGATTAGTGGCAGAATGGTTAACCAATCACGGATATAAAATAGAAGAAATTTAATTCTTTTTTTTTGTTGTATTTTTCGAGTTTGATTAATCTTTAAATGGTTAAAGAATTAAGTCAAACTCGAACACTCAAAGCACAAAGGTAAAAGGAGCAAAGACTATGGAAACAACGGTAAAATTGGTAGGAAAAGTTACAAAATCTGGCAAAGACGGTCTGGTTCTGAGAACGGTTGGAATCGGCAAAGACGGAAAAGAATATCCGGATGACTTCTATGTTCAACACAACCTGCCGGAACCACCCAAGAGTGGCGAGAAGGTTGAGTTGATCGCCACCACAGAGTATGACCAGGAAGATGGTTCGGTATGGCTACAGGCCAAATCAGTGCGTCCGATGATCAGCACGGTTGAAGATGTAAATCTGGCCATAGCCGAGGGTACGGCTCATGGAGTGTTTCAGTTTTTCGAGAGAGCTCAGGACAAAATGAGCTTTGGCAATGGGCTGCTCCGGGTGGGTGAGAAGAAATGGCAGCGGGGTGTGGCTTTCGGATACCTCGCACATAAGCTGAGCAAAGAGTTCCGGGCAGGGGCTATCGTTCGAATGGCTGGCAGACTTCGGAAACAGTCATACGAGAAAAATGGTGAAGATCGTGAGGTGTTTGAAATCATCCTGGATGCTGAGCATACCAAGGTGTTGAAGAAAGCCCCTGAGAGCAACCCATATGATTTCGCAGGGGTCACTGAAGCACCGGAAACAGGCGTCAAAGCGGGCATGAAACGTATGATCAAACGCATGACCGAAACCGAAGATCTGGCATCTGAAGTCATTTAAATTCACGCAATCACGAAATCCGATCACGAAATCATAGTGATAAGTGATCGGATTTACACAACAAACTAACTATTCACGAAATCATTTAAAAAAGGAGATTTAGATTATGAAGAAGACTCACACAGCAATATCGGCCTTAATCGTCATCCTGGTCCTTAGTATTGTCGGGATCGCATCGGCAAATGATCAATTAATTGACAGCAAGATTGAGTCGATAGTCACAAAACTGGATAAAAATGGCCAGGAATACACGCGAATTATGATTGTCGAAAAGCGGGAATTGTCTGGCGTCAAGTACGAGGCCACGGTGCCTGTGATGTGCTTCCAACCAGTATCGGATCAGGTCAAGATTATGACAAGGGGAACTAAGATTAAGATGGTCGTCAGGCCACAACAGTACAATGGATCGACATCATATACGGCAATCGCTCTTGTAAAATAACCCAAACACAAGGAGACCCTACAACACACAAGTTGTAGGGTTTTTTTATTATGAAGAAACTAAAGATAGCACTCACGATCTATTTATCACTGGCCAGTATAATTGGATTCGGTTTGTTCATCTTGGAAGAATCCAGTCAGATTGCAACGTTCTCAACATTCATGAGCAAGAACAATCACGATCTAACACTCATGAACCAAGCATCAAAACTTATGGATATCAATAATCGATTAATCGTAACAATTAACAACGTCATTGGATGGATCAATCCATTGGGTTACATCTCATATAATAAGTATGCTGATGCTCAAGCATTATACAGCCAAGCAATTAAAAATCACATTCTAATTCACCAACCTGAAATCTTGGAGGGTCGAACACTGGAGTTTGAGTTTACACCCAATCAAATCCAAAACGGCATGCTGATCAATGGAAAAATCCAAGTGGTCACACAGTTGCGATCACTCAACACATTCACGGTGAAGGGAGTAGTACGCGATGGAAAAGTTTATAACGACGATTTGCATAGCGATGATGATCGTGTTGTCGAACAATTACAAGGTGATAGAGACGAATGATTCAAGTATCACTATAAGATTGTCACGCTGGCTCGCATCGGGTACGGATTCCGGATGCGAACAGTTTGTTCGAGAGATTGATGCGCTGATCAAAACAGGCAAGGTTATTAAAATCGATAATCAAGGATGGATACCGATACGAACAAACACAATAGATGCTCAGGTGTGGAATCGATATCTAATGAGCCAACAGGAAGATTAAGGAGCAGAAGGTGAACTCTCATGTAAGAAGGAACGATACATAAGGGTTCTTTTTTTTGTTGTTCTTTCTTGAGCTTATCTTGTCCGTGCAGTAAAAACTTATCTGAAAACTACAATAAGCTCAGATTGGAATCTGATGAGGCGATACATCAAAAGGGTATCATCAGGCACGGACTCAATAATCATAATAAAAGGAGCAAGAATATGGGTGAAATTAAAACAGCACAACAGCGAATGGAAGCAAGGTGTCAGGAAAACATGGATATGATTCGTGATATCGTTGAGAATCATGATCAATGGACATGGATGCCTGTTAATGAAATTAAAGAAACGATTAGACATCATCAGTCTGAAATCAAAGAGTGTATCGATATCAACGTATTAAACCGGAGGATCAGATCATGTTCGAGATAAAAAGAAATGAATCGGGTTTTCGCTATATCGAGGCATTCGGCGGTGCGCATGATTGCAAACGCATCAGGATTTATATAAAATCAATTTGCCAGCTTCCTGAAGAGCCAATCAACGGTAATGTTGTGATCTTTCCATTGAAGGGCTTTAAGATCATAACATCTGAAAAAGGCACATTTATCATAGTGCCAGATGAACGGTTTATCATTCACCATGTGGCAATAAAATCAGGATATCGTGGATGGGCAGAGATCCATACAGGTGGTTTGTATCAAAATGAAACACATATTGAGTGGACTGAATATCATTCACCGGCAGGTAATCTTGGCTGCACGGCAAATCTGTTGATCAGTCTAAACCAGGACAGAGTTATATCATGGGCTAAGTCAGGTCGTAGGGTTACAGAAACCGCAGGTGAAATAATCCTACGAGCCGATGGTAGGATTTCGGAATTCGATGATCCAGAATTGGAGTAAGATCTTTTTTTTGTTGTTCTTTTTTAAATTTTTTATTCATTAACTAATCAATGTAAGGAGAAAAGAAATGAGCGTAATATTAAACTTTACGCAGCACAAAGCAACACCGGATCAGATTGAAGATCATGTATGGGATCTTAATGATGCAAACAGAGCAGAGTTGATAAAGCTGCTTACATTTAATGAAATCCCAAGTAATAAGGAAATTAAAGATAGAGCTATTGAGTTGACAAAACTGGCATTAGCACACAGTCACTTTGGAACTGAAGTGATGATTGGCGGAGCGCCGTATTTAATGTCAACACTGGAATACACGTTGGCTGAAGCTGGTATGAAACCAGTGTACAGCTTCACACAGCGTCAGTCCATTGAAACCCAGAACACTGACGGTACCGTAACAAAAACTAACGTATTCAAGCACATTGGTTTCATAACAATGGGATAAGGAGAATATAAAATGGAAAAAGAATTGGAATCAGTATTTGATGAATTATATGATGCAGAAAGAAGTCTTATGTATATGATGGATGAATTGAAAGAAGATCCCCTATGTGAAGATTTGAATTTTCACGTAGATAGACTCAGTAAGAGAATTTTTATATTGAGACGAAGGGTTTTCAGATTAATATAATAATTGAAACATAAGCAGCAGAAGCCGAGGCCTCATGTAAGAAGGTAAATAGCATGAGGCTTCAATCTTTTAACTAAGAAATGAAAGGACATCAAGACAATGAATAATCACGTAATCATCAGAAGACCACACGATGGCTCAATAAGCAATGTAAACATCATCTCAGATCATCCATATAACGACATTGATATAGAAAGAATTATTCATCAGTTTCATAATTGTATTGAAATTGTTGCAGTTTATCGCAACGCTCATGATGATGCAATTCAACATTGTAATAATATCATCCATATTCCATGAAACCAAAACCCTGTATATCAGAACATCGATATACAGGGGTTTTTTA
>CAYGHY010000237.1:0-4627 GCA_964349435.1 uncultured Oscillospiraceae bacterium | reverse complement strand
ACGAGGCGATCAATACCATTGTGCAGGAAATGGAGAATCACCGCGGCAACATGGTGGTTATCTTCGCTGGGTACCCCGGCAAGATGGAAGGCTTCCTCAAGAAGAATCCGGGGCTGCGCAGCCGCATTGGCTTCAGGATCCAGTTTCCCGATTACAGCATTGATGAACTCTGCGATATCCTGGTATTGATTGCAGCGGACAGCCATATGAAGCTGGCTCCGGATGTCAGGAAGAAACTAAAGCCTTTGTTCAAGGCTGCGAAATCTGTGGAGGATTATGGCAACGGACGCTTTGTGCGAAACGCTTTTGAGAAAGCGCGCCTAGGCCAGGCAAGCCGGCTCCTGCTGAAGGATATCAATACCGTCACCAAAGAGGATGTGGTGACCTTGTGCGCTGATGATTTTGATATGATAGGTGGAACTCTGCCTGCACAGCGACAGCGAATGATTGGGTTCGGCTCATGAAAAGGTATAAATTTGCTGGTGATGTCCGATTTATGTCTCATTGGAGGTTGTGCCACATTCCGCTTCAAGGTATAATCACCCAAAGAGGTGATCATATGTTGACTGCGCAGCCCAAGAAGCTGTTGATCCTCAATATCCTGGACATCATGAAACGCCGTACAGACGCGAACCATAAGCTGAGCCAGCAGGATATCATCCGCATCCTGAAAAGTGAATATGCCATGAGCGCTGACCGGAAAGCGGTCAAGCGCAACCTGATGGACCTGATCGAATACGGTTATCCGATTGAATATACGGAAATCGTTCGCAGAGGCAAAACCGGAGAGGACGAATCCATCTATACCGACTGGTATCTGGAGCATGAGTTTTCCGACGCTGAACTCAGGCTGCTCCTCGACAGCCTGCTTTTCTCCAAGCACATTCCTTACAATCAATGTAAGGAGCTGATTGGGAAGCTTGAAGGCCTGTCAAACGACTATTTCAAATCACATGTCAAACACATCCGCAATCTGCCGGAGAACCTGCCTTCCAATAAGGAGCTGTTCCTGACCATTGAGGTACTGGATGAAGCGATCAGCAAGCGGCGCCAGGTAACCTTCTTTTACAACAACTATGATGTGGACAAAAAGCTTCATCTCCGCAAGGGAAAGGATGGAGAGGATTGGGAATATCTTATCAACCCCTACCAGATTGTCGCAACCAACGGAAAGTACTACCTGATCTGCAACTATGACAGGTATGACAATGTGGTCAACTTCCGCCTTGACCGGATCACAGGCATCAAACTGCTTGATACACCAACCAAGCCAATGAAGGAGGTGCGCGGGCTTGAGAACGGGCTTGATTTACCCAGGCATATGGCAGAGCACATCTATATGTTTTCAGGTGACAGCATAAAAGTCACTTTCCGTGCCAAGCGCTACCTGGTGAATGATGTCATCGACTGGTTTGGCAAAGATGTGAAAATCACAGCCGTAAGTGAGGATGAAATGACGGTCACCGTCCAGGTGAATGAAGAAGCCATGAAGCTCTGGGCACTGCAGTATGCAATGCATGTAAAAATTCTCTCGCCGCAACCAATGAGAGATGAAATCAAGCGAAACTTGAAAATCTCGTTGGAGAAATATGCGGAATAAGCAGAAGGATGTGATGCCCATATGGATAAACTGAGGAAATTGCTTCTCCGAAGACTTCATGAACGGTATCCGGGAATCATTCATGCGTTCATCAAAGACCGCTTTGATATCGAATGGGAATATGTATGTATTGCGGACTTGTATAGTGGCCTGCTTCTATATCATGCAATCATGAAGGCTGCCAAAGCAGCCAGGCAGCCTGTCTGGAATTGCGGTTTTGGGAGTGGGTCCTTCTTGTGTTACCTGCTGGACAAAGGGCTCAACCCGTTGCCGCCACATTGGGAGTGTAAAGGTTGCGGGCACATCGTGACTAATCCCCTTGCGGAACTCTGCTTTGCTTTGCCTGTCAAAGTTTGCCCGGTCTGCAATACTCAGATGGTGCGGGACGGTATTCGCGCCAGCTCCGAGCAATCCTTTCGAAGGGGTCTTGAAATCCGCGTGAATGAGGAATTCCTGGAAGCGGCAAGCCAGGCCGCGCTTGGCGTGCTGATAGGCCACAGGGTTTTCCAACAGCGCTGGAATCACAAGCCTGCGCCTGCTAATTCTCGTTCGTACTACATAACGGACAAAGGCGAATTACTGGACGATTCGCTGATCCATCAGGATGAATTTGGCCAAGAGTATATCAATGTTGAGGATGTCAGGAATTGCTCTGTCGAACTTCTGTCGGTTGTTATTATAGCGCAGACGAACTATCCAATGCCGAAAAAAGTATTAACAATGGAGGAGTGGATAGAAGGCAAACCAGACATCCAACCGCTACTTGAGCGATACAACCAGTATATGAAGACCCAGGGTCTATATTCCCCAGAAAACTCTGAAGAAAGACTTCAGGAAATGATTGATCTTTTGCAGCCTGAAACCTGGACCGCCCTGATAGAAGCTGTTTGTTATACTCACGGAACTTATTACTTGTTAAAAAGAGCCACTCCTCTGGAAATGGTGAAACTTATCCGGAGTAGTGAATATCGACATATCATGTATTCCCGTGAGTCCCTACAGTTTTATCTGGAGAAGAAAGGACTGCCGGCCATTTTAGCCTGGCAGATGGTTGATCAGCTGCGAAAAAGCCGGAAAGGGTTAGTTATGCAGGTTTACAGTTGTGAAACCCCTCTCCTGAAACAGGATGTGCTGTTTCAATCAGTAATCTATTTGTGGCCGCGAACTCATGCCATCAATTGGTTGTGGAGGTATTTAACGAAGGGGGATTCGAATGCCAACTGTTGAAAAGAACCGAATAATCAACAAGGAGTTATCCAGATTATATCTTGAATCATCTGACTTACTGATCAATTCATGGAAAACTATTACAAAGGAAAGTCCACCAGAACGAATCAATGAGTTTGGCATCATTGATGAAGACAGATATAATGCAGAATATGGAGTCCTATTTATATGCAAGGAGACAAATGGCTGGAGTGATGAGGATTTTAATAACAAGCTGTACTTCAGAAATTGGATGAAGGATATAACGAAAAGTGGTATGCCAGAGAGACATCATATCCGCAGAAATCCCCAAATGTGGTTCAATATAGGTAGATGGAATCGTTTAATCTGTAACCCTGAAGAAAATATCGAGAACCTTTCAATGAAGGGAAAAGAGATCGTTTCTGAAATTGGTCTCATAGCATTTACCAACATAAACAAAGTCCGTGGTGGAGCGTATGCGGGAAAGTCATTTGATATCCTCAGCAATCAAGAAAACTCCTGGATGGTTATTCAAAACGAATTGGAAATCCTTAGGCCAAAGGTTGTTGTATGTTGTGGAATGAATATCTATGAATTGTTTTTACGTAACATTGAAGGCTATTTGGGAAAGTTGATTAGAATGCCTCATCCCGGTGCAAGGAAGAAGACCCAGTACATGTTAATGGAACTCAAGGAGCAATTGTTCTGATTTACGAAAAATAATGCATACTATAATAAAAAATGCAGAATCTGAAATTTGAGAAAAACGCAAAAACTCTGAATACTAAGGGAAGAATTTGTTGGAAAAGTAGAGATATTGGATTCAAAACAAGTAGGGCTATTAAGAAAGTTGATGATAATTGACAGAAAATTACTAAAGGAAATTGAAAACAGTTTCTGTTACGCAAAGCATTAGGGACATACGAAAGATGGAGGTACTATAAGAATTAAATGAGTTCTAATCTATTCTTGATATCAGTTAACGCTGAAGTGTGTATCAAATATGGAGGGTAGTATGACAAACATCAGAAATAGAAGATCGCATCGAAGAACCAAACACAAAATAGTTAAAATAGCTATTGCATTTGCAATAATTGGAGTGATTGCATTTGCAGCTGTTGAAATATTTAAGTCAATAAAGACAAAAGAATATGCAAATGAAATCCTTGCAAATGTACGACCGATGATGCAAGAAAAGCCATATATAGAAAGCATATCTCTTGATGACTTTAATAAAGCTAATAACAGCATAATTTTCAGATTGAACGAAGCATTCAATAAAATATCTACTGAGGAACGGCATCTATTCTTACGCGATGAGATATACAGCCCAATTGCAAAATTCTATTATCGATGGAGTTTAAAGTTACCTTTTGACAATTCACTATTTAACTATACTCTTTCAAACAGTCTTTATCTTCAAGTTATTGCATATTCAGGTAATCAAGTTTATAAATATGGCCAATTCAGTTATGGTTATTTACCTAATGGCGGTAGCAGCTTTCTTTTTAAGAAGGTTTTCATTGACAGCAATGGCGAAACGTATGAGTATGCTAACGAGCAGGAAAAAGCAGAGGAATATGCAAGGATACGAAAAGAATGGAATAACAGTTCGAGTAATAACAACGAAGTGGTCAAGACAGGAAGTCATTCGTCTGATGCACTTCAATGTAGTAATTGTGGGAGGTATTATGAACCCGGTGATATAGCTGGTAACTATATCAAAATAGTGGTATCAAGTTTCTGCCATAATTGCTATGAGATATATAAAATTGAAAGATATATTCAAGAAAACTATGATTGAATATAGATAAATTTGGTGTATATGAAACCATTAAG
>CAYGHY010000236.1:0-4637 GCA_964349435.1 uncultured Oscillospiraceae bacterium | reverse complement strand
ATCCAGTATCAAAAGCGATATGTCATTTTTCCTCAAAACACTAATATCAAGCTTCTTTTTTCTATTTAACTTAAAGGATGACAGCGACATTTTACAAACCTCCCTCCCAAAACCTTGCAAACACCAATCCTTTTTTACAGATTTGGAATCGCCTTATACAGTAATTTTACCACTTCAATAACGAAACTCAAAATATATTTACTGCTTCTGTGTTTACTGCTTCTACTCCATCGATACTACAGCATTAATGCTTCCTTCAGATACCGGCAGGAAAACGCCCGTTCATTTTGCAGCATCTGTCCCACAGCTGTGTAGTCTATGCAATTTGCCGCATCCGCAATTTTGTGCTTAAATTCCCGAAGATCCATTGGGCATGGAAATATTCTTGAAACGAGGCCGAGTTGCTCCAGTATGTTATAAAGGCGTGAGTTGACTGACCTTTCTGTCTTTTGAGACGATTCGAAGCAAAAAAAGTCTTTTTCAAAGTTTATAGAAAATACAGTGCCATGGAAGGAATCCGTGCAAACAAAGGAGGCCTTCCTGAAAAGACCGAGGAACTCCCTGGGACCTGCATCAAGCACTGTATGCTTTGTCCGGGAGACGACTCTCCTTGATCCACACAGTGATACAACCGGCATTCCGTACTTTTCAGACAGAGCCTTAACAAATCCCGAATATTTCCTGCCGTCGGTTATAAAATAGCATAGTATATAGGGCTCCTTAAAAGCCGGTTCTGCCGAAAGCCCGCTCCATTTATCGCCTGTTATTAAAAGCGTCGGATCCAATACGGTTACAGCTTCCCTCCCGGACATGTCGCATATGATTTTCTCTCCCTGCTTTTCTCTGACTGACAATCTCTCAAACTTTGCGAGATATTTTTTAAGCTCCTCCCTTTTGTCCTCGGGTATTGTATCTATACCAAAGCTTGGCGCATATGCCACCCGTCTTCCGCTGTGGGCAAATTCCGCAAAAAATGCCGGATCAAATGTATTTTCCTTGAAAATCAATGGGTTCCAAATCTGGTCGCTCCCGCAAACATAGGTGTCGTACTCCGGTGCATTCTTAATAAGTTCTTTATATGAACCATAAAACTTACTTGAAAGCCTCATGTTCTCGTTAACAAAGCTTTCAAACCTCACAAACCTTCTCTTAAGCTTTCTATAATTCATAAACGTATTTGCATTTGAAAGCATTGCTCTTATGGACAGGCCTTTCTTGAAAAGACTGCTGCCTTCTATTGTGTCATCCCTGACATAGTTTATAATCTCGCAATCGGCACCTGTACTCATAATTGCCTTCATAAGTGCGTACGCCTGAAGCTGCGCCCCATAATGGTGAGCATGGTGAAATGTAATCAGTCCCGTTTTCATCGCTTACAACTTTCCCTCCAACCTCTTTTGATACAAGCCCCTTATTCTCGAATAAATCTCTGCGGCCGTTTTTCTCTCCATAATAATATTGCCGCCTGCAATTACAATGAACGCCCAAATTGCCGTAGGAATTGCGTACAATGTCCATTTTATAAGGTTCCCAGGATTAATATTAAAAACCCATATAACTGGGAACACCGTGGCGGAGAATAGAAAAAGAAGCCTCAGCACCCGTCTGATCGTCACAGCAGGTTTCAGCTTTGTCACAGTCTTGGGTACAAAAAATATCAGGTCAATATCCCTGTACAGGTTTGACAGTATGGAGCCGATCAGTACTCCTGCCATGCCGAAAAAAGGTGCAAGCGCTACTGAAAAAACAACATTGATGAGTGCCTGAATCAGAGACTGCAGCTTTGTCTCCTTATAAAGCCCCGCTGATATGACCAGCATTCCCTGCGGAGTCTTGATGTTGGAAAGTATACCGGCAGCCACAAATAGTACCGCAATGACTGGCCGTACATAATCCGCATCGGTAAACTTCCCGGTGTATATCACAATAAAAGGCATGATTAATATGGCAGCACAGGAATATCCCCATGCCAGAAGCCCGTAATACAGATATTCATATTGGTGATATGCCTTTTGTAGTGTGCCTAGTTCGTTCTTTACAAGCAGATCGCCAAACATGGCGCTGAGACCCCCGCTAAAGGTTGTCAACAGCGCAAGGACACCGGAAAACACCATATTATACACAACAAAAACACTGGCCTCCTTAAACCCAAGCACAAGAGAAGTCACAACAACGGGCGTCGCAGTCGTAGCTACACTAAGTATGTGCAATATCAGAGAATCCCAACGCTTGTCCAGCGCCTCATTTTTTGGCGTTGCCTTGAAATTGGTGTCGGAATATTTAAATCTCCCATATAAAATATAGAGTGCAGAGCGCACAAAAAAGCTCACCAGCGCCACTAATTGAACAATGACTATATCGAACCGCAAACTCGTAAGGATTAGTATGATTACCGCATTAACCGAAACTGCGGCCGCATTGATAAGCGATATGACATAGCTCTTCTGATCTGCCGTGTACAGCACCTTATACTTGCCGACTGCAAAAAACTCCAACGATCCCGATGCCCCTATAATAAGCACAAGCGCAGCTATGGTAACACCGCTGATACCTTGTCCCGAGGTAAACATGGGGTAGATAAATGCGGTAAGCAGTACCAGCGCTGAAAAAATGAAACCGGAGATATTATAAAATCTGTTGGATGCCGACAGGATACCATTTATATCATCCTTGTTTTTTTCTGCCAGCGGTTTGTACAGGGCATAAACGGCAGCACCTGTAAGTCCTGCCTCAACAAGGCTGAAATAGGAAATAAACTGTCTGATGGAGGTGACAAGACCATTTACGGGCGAGCCATATACCCTGATCATGATCTGAGGTAATATCAGGTTAACAATCAGGTTTACGATTTGTAGCACGATGGCACTACTTGTATTGTATATGGAAAGTTTTGTTCTCATAGCATCCTCTCAACCCCTGTTTAATTCACTACAGGAAGTCCTCATGCAATAGAACCTCCTTTGCATTCATGTCCGCCCCAATATCAGCTTCACAAGGGATTTGGCCCAGTATTTTATGCCGGAGTTGTCCATGTGTTTTCTTCTAAGCCTGTCAAACCCATGGCCTGCTCTCATATCGTCAAAGAAGCTCTTCCTGCCGCTAGGTTCTATAACGGACGATACAAGCCTCGGATTATGCTGAACCGCCTCATCGAGTGTTCGCTGTTTTATGCACACTTGCCCGCGTACCCGGGACAGGGCATTTTCCCCGGCTGTATTATGTGTTATAACCAGTGATACTCCCTTATTATCCGAAAAGTCACTATCGTTCTGTTTGTCAATTCCCCAGAAGTCTGCAAGCGTTATGTCGGCCTTTGTGTTTTGTATCCGGAATTTACAATTATAGCAAGAATTCCGGTTGAAAATGCTTTTCCCGAAACCTATAAAGAATATTTCCTTTTTAACCCTGTCAATATATTGGCTTCCGTCACTAAAATTAATTTTCATGCTGCTGCTGTTCCAACCCGTAGATTTATCACGGAATGAAACAGCTGATATGCTGCTTTTATATTTCTCTTTGATATAGTCAAGATACATCCTCCATACCTTTGGAGAAGGTACTCCGTGACAGGCCAGATCGCAGGTCAGTAGATTTTCGTATTCCCTGTTCAAAAACGCTTTTAATCCGGCTATCTGGCAGGGCGTTCCACAGAACAAAACCTCCCTTCCCTCCTTGAGAAAAGCTCTTGCTTCCCGGAAGGTATTACCGGTATCGCTCTGTACATATTTTGACCGTCTCAAGCCGTCAAGCTCCTTTTCGTTTTCAACGTAAGTGTGCCGTACTTTGAATTCCCCGTCAAACCCGGCCCCGAATATTACGCCATTTTTTGAAAGAATACTTTGCGCAATCTGAGTAAAAACACCTCCCGATGAGCTTTTCGATCTCGTGTCCTCATCTTTTGAATAACAGGCATACGCATTACGCTGCTTATCTGATAAATGCTTCTTGTCTGATAAATCTGCACTGCCGAATATGGTGCTTTTATCCCTTGAGTCGTCATTCAGCATTATGCATTCATTTTTATTTTGCTTTATGGTGACGATACTTATCGCTTTATTTACAGGGCAGGTCTTCCTGCACAGACCACAATCACTGCAAAGCTCAGTATTAATACAGGGGTAAAAAAAGCCCTCATCGTTCGCCGCCATTCCCACAGCTTCCTGTGGGCAAATCTGACTGCAGGATGCGCAACCGGTGCAAAGCTTGCTTTCACAAATGCTATCAATCATTTCCCCACATCCCGTCTGTTACATTGCAATCATAATTATATGTTTGATTTGCTTTTTTTACAAGGTTATAATGGACATATAAACTATGAGGCTGGTTATAAAATGTTGAATGTTTTACACCTAATTAACTATCTGGGTGTTGGTGGGTCGGAAAAATACATATTGTCTTTGGCTGAAAAACTACATAATAAATTGTGTAAGTTTTATATTGCTTTTTCTGCAGAAAGTATCGGAAGGGAATCTTTCGAAGAACTGGGAATTGATTTGCTAAAGCTGGATATGAAAAGTCCGTTTGATATAAGCGCTTCCAGAAAACTGCTCAGTCTATGCAGAGAATTGTCAATAGACGTAATACACACTCATTTTTTAAGAGAAAATTACATCGGCATATTATCAAAATTATTAGGT
>CAYGHY010000235.1:0-4656 GCA_964349435.1 uncultured Oscillospiraceae bacterium | reverse complement strand
AGGGGGCTACTATGGATTTTAACTGTATTATTGGGCAAAAGGAAATTGTAGGAAGCTTGAAAAGATCACTATCGGAAGACAGGGTCGGACATGCTTATATTTTCAATGGGCCGGCTGGAATAGGGAAAGAAAAAGTTGCACAATTATTTGCGGGCCTTCTGCTTTGCAAACAACCGCAGTCCGGATCCACTTGCGGGATGTGTAATGCGTGCTTGCTATATAGGAATGGTACCAACCCGGATTATAATAGAATTGACATTAAAGATATCAGTATAGGCGTTGACAGTATTAGGGAAATACAATCGGACGTCGCTGTAAAACCCATGTATTCAAAACGCAAGGTATATGTTATAGGGGATGCGGTCAAAATGACAGACCAAGCTCAGAATGGTCTGCTGAAGACCTTCGAGGAACCGCCGCCTTTTGTTGTTGTCATTCTGTTGACCTCGAACTATGAAATGCTGCTCGAAACCATCCGTTCAAGAGCTCAGCGCTTTAATTTCAGGAGGTATACATATGAGCAGGTCTGTCAGGCATTGGTTGAAAGGTATGGAAGTGGATCAAATCTACTTGAACTGGCAGCTGGTTATGCAGACGGAAATATAGGAGTAGCCCTGGAATTGGCGGATTCAGGAGAGTTTGCAACGCTTCGCGAAAGGGTTTTTGAACTGATAGCAGGAGTTTCAAAGGGGACTATGGATGATATTTTGCAGTTTATAGACTTTCTGGACGCGAACAAAGAGAGAATCGGGTTGTTGTTGGACATCATATTGCTTTATTACAGAGATCTGCTGTTAGTGTGTGAGACAGGAAACGAAAAATTATTGATTAATTCAGATAAAAAGGATATGATATTTTTTAATGCGAGGTTGTACAGCAGCCGTAGAGTTATAGACAGTATAGCAGCCATAGAAGCTGTCCGCAGGGCATTAAAGCAAAATGCAAATTATCAGCTTGCCATAGAAAACATGCTAATCAAGTTTCGGGAGGATTAATGGATGGTAACGGTTATTGGAGTAAAATTCAAGAAGGCCGGGAAAGTATATTACTTTGATCCTGGTCAGTTTAATATAGAGACAGGTACCAACGTAATTGTAGAGACCGCCCGGGGCGTTGAATTCGGAAAAGTTGTTATCCCTAAGCGCGAGGTCACTGACGAAGAGATAGTGTCGCCTTTGAAAAAGGTCATAAGGATTGCAACTGAAGAAGATATCAAGCATGCTTCCGATAACAGTAAAAAAGAAACGGAAGCCTATGCTATATGTCTTCAGAAAATTGAGAACCACAGTCTGGATATGAAACTGATTGATGTGGAATATACATTCGATAACAATAAAATTTTATTTTACTTCACTGCAGATGGAAGAGTGGATTTCCGTGAATTAGTCAAGGATCTGGCAGCTGTTTTTAAGACTCGTATCGAATTAAGGCAGATCGGTGTCAGAGATGAGGCTAAAATGATGGGGGGCATTGGCGTATGCGGACGCGTGCTTTGCTGCAGTTCATATCTGGGAGAATTTCATCCGGTATCGATAAAAATGGCCAAAGAGCAGGGACTTTCTCTTAACCCGGCAAAAATATCCGGTACCTGCGGCAGATTGATGTGTTGTCTCAAGTATGAACAGGATGTGTACGAACAGATTATTAAGAGGGCGCCGAAAACGGGGGCCATCGTAGAGACACCTGATGGTCAGGGAGTGGTGTTTGAGATCTACCTTATCAGGGGAATTGTCAAGGTCAGGCTGGACAAGGGTAATGAAACAGATTTGAAGACTTACAGGATTGACGGAATCAAAGTGATTAAGGATGTTTCTGTCCAGGAGGACGGCGATATCGAGATTGAAGAATTAAAAGCTCTTGAAGATTAGGAGGCTTTACAATATAAATTGGCAATATAAATTGAAAGCAGAAAGGTTCAAAAAAGGTGTATCCATAATGCTGCTTTGATGATAAAATAATAAAAGTTGATTTCGAAATATTAATTTTACTTGAGGAGGTGTATTTAATGGCATATTTTATAAATGATGATTGTATAAGCTGTGGGGCATGCGAATCCGAATGTCCGGTTTCCTGTATATCAGAAGGCGAAAGCAAATATGTGATTGATGCTGATGCATGTATTGATTGTGGGGAATGTGCAAATGTATGTCCAGTTGATGCTGCGAAGCCGGAGTAATATTTTATTCAGAACAAAAGGGGGTCAGGCATCGGCACTATGCTGAGGCAGGACTCCTTGTTTTGTTACGAAGGGCGGTGCCGTTTGGACATCAGCATATTTGAAAATGAAAGGCTGGACGATCTTCAATATAAGGGATTAAGACTGTTTCAGAAAAAGGACGGTTTCTGCTTCGGAGTGGATGCCGTGCTCCTTTCACATTTTGCTCAGGTTGCTAAAAACAGCAACGTTATTGATCTGGGTACCGGAACCGGTATTATTGCTTTGCTGCTGGCATTAAAAAAACAGCCGCGCAAGGTAATCGGACTTGAGATACAGCCTGATATGGCAGAGATGGCAATGAGAAGCATCAGATTGAACGGTCTTGAGGACAGGGTTGAGATTGTGCAGGGATGTATCAAAGAGGCAGTGAAGCTTTTTGGCGCATCAAGCTTTGATGCGGTTGTATCAAACCCTCCTTATATGGGAAAAGCGAGTGGTCTTCTAAACCCCGATGATGCAAAAGCTGTCGCTAGACACGAAATTCTATGCACGCTGGAGGATGTGATTTCAGTGGCGGCGAAACTACTGAGGCTCGGAGGCAAGTTTTCCATGGTGCACAGACCTCAGAGATTGGCCGATATTATTTATCAGATGCGGTGCAATGCCATTGAACCGAAATATTTAAGGCTTGTCCATCCGTCACCTGGGAAAAGGCCCAATCTGCTGCTGATAAGCGGCGCCAAGAACGGGAATCCTGAGCTTAAGGTATTGGAACCTCTCTATATATATGAAAGTGAAGGATTTTATTCTAAAGAAATAAATGAAATATACAATAGGGATATAAGATTTGACCGTTAATAAGAAAGTCGAGGGAGCTTTGAGTAAAACAGGAATGCTTTATCTTGTCGCAACACCTATAGGCAATCTGGAGGATATTACACTTCGTGCATTAAGAATTTTGAAAGAGGCAGATTTGATTGCCGCTGAGGATACACGTCATACTGTTAAGCTTTTGAACCGCTTTGAGATAAAGAATGTTTTATTCAGCTACCATGAAAATAACAAGATTGAAAGGGGTCATCATCTGTTACGCCAGTTGCTTGACGGTAAGGATATTGCACTGGTTACGGATGCGGGTTCTCCGGGAATCTCCGATCCCGGAGAGGAGCTGGTTCGACTTGCGGTGGAGCACGGAATAACGGTAACGATGATACCCGGACCTTCGGCAGTGATTACCGGGCTGGTGCTGTCGGGTTTGCCCTCCGGAAGATTCAGCTTTGAAGGGTTTCTTCCCATTAATAAAAGAGTGCGGAGTGAACGGCTGAATTCTATAAAATATGATACAAGGACACTTGTGTTTTATGAAGCGCCCCACAAGCTCTTACGTACTCTTGCGGATCTCAGGAGCACCTTTGGCAACAGGCGTATTGCTCTCGCAAAGGAGCTGACAAAAAAATTTGAAGAAATTGTACGGTGCACGCTGGATGAAGCAATAGACAAATATGGTAAGGAAACACCTAGGGGTGAATTCGTTCTGATACTTGACGGAAGCGACGAGAAGCTTCTCGAAGAGGTGAAAATGAGCAGATGGAAGGAAATAAGCCTGGAGGAGCATGTCGGAAGATACATAGAAAGCGGTCTGACCAGAAAGGAAGCTCTTAAAAGAGCAGCCGATGATAGAGGTATGAGCAAGAGGGATGTGTACAACAGCCTTTTAGGCAAACAAGATTCTGCACTGCGCTCAGAATGATGAAAAGAATAGGAAAAAGAGGCATTGACAAAAAAAACAAGGGCTTCGATTCAGCCCTTGTTTTTTAATCTCGATTATTTCTTAAGTTCTTTCATACAGACCGGGCAGATATTTTTACCTCTGTAGACATTTACATCTTTGGCATCTCCACAAAAAATGCAAGCCGGCTCATATTTTTTTAGAATAATAGTTGCTCCGTCAACATAAATTTCTAGAGCATCCTTTTCGGCAATATCAAGCGTCCTTCTCAATTCAATCGGAAGGACAACTCTCCCCAACTCGTCAACCTTTCTTACTATGCCTGTAGACTTCATAGTTTTTCCTCCTTTATTAACAATATTCGACAATCTTTTATATTTCTATACTAGCATAAATTCCAATATTCGTCAACAAGTAATTTAAAGATATTCAAATAAATGTTATGGTAAAGTTAGGCAATGCCGGCATTATAATTTGTAGCATATTTATAAGCCGCTTGCTATATATGTTACGAGTAACATAGTATTCTTTTGATAGTTAGTATATTAAGTATATAAATAAAAACGAAAGACAATAACCGAATATTAACTGGAAATTGATTAACAATTATTCGCCAATAAACGACACGTAATTCCGCAAATGTGTATCGGCCGATTTGCTGCAATTGCAGACTTAGATGCTAAGTGACGTGGCAAATTTAGAGCGAAGCGAATTTTCTTGAAGCATAGGAATTTATAAATCTCCTAAATAATTCCTATGCTGGGGTTTG
>CAYGHY010000234.1:0-4668 GCA_964349435.1 uncultured Oscillospiraceae bacterium | reverse complement strand
AGAAGTATTCTACGAGGATTGAATAGTAGTAATATAGTCTCAAAAATCACAAAAAACGAGGCTTGCTTTCACACGCTCAAGTTGCTGTCAAGTTGTTGTTATACTTCTTCAGTTAATTCTATTATCCACATATTAAACTCCTCAACTCGGTAATATTGTGTTTTTACGCTGTTTTTTATTAAAATATTGCCAAACCAATTTCTAATTTTTTCTAAAATCCCGCTTGTCTACGGCGAAAACATCAGATACAATAAAAGCAAGTTCCTATACGTACTACCCATCCGTGGGGAGCGCGGTCGTTTCAGTTCAAAGACCCAGATGGTAACATATTGAATTTTCGCAGTTTTCCAAAGGAGGGATAGCCTATGTCTGCTTTTGATAACAACTGGGTGCAACAAATTCTTGCTCTTCAACAAGACGACGGTTCTTGGGGGCATTTTCATACACTGAGCCAACCGACGAAGCAACAGCCCATAACAACCGAACAAGCCCTTAGACGGCTTCGGATTCTCGGCTTGACAAAGGACGATGAACAGATAGCCCGTACGCTTGCTTATATGGAACACAATCTTCTGCGACCGCACCCTACTGTCTTTCATGAGAAGAAACATGATTCCAAAACATACGGTGATTTAATGCTTGCGGCGTGGATACGTCTGTTTGACCCCGATAATAATGCCGCTCTCTTTATTGCGAAAAAGTGGGCGAAAGTCATCACTTGTGCGTTTCAAAGCGGCGAATATTCTCACGCAGAATATGTTGCGGCTTATGAATCAGAATTTACAAAGCTGAATCCAAAAGCGGGCTGTTTGGCTGATTTTGTTGTATTTTATCAACTTGCTTTGCTGCCGGGGCTTTTAAGCCGCGAAATCGAATTCTCAATGCTTGACTATGTGCTTGTACACCCACGCGGAATTGTTTACATATATGAAAGTCGCTTGGACACACTGCCTGAGCAATTTGCTTCGAGCAAAGCCAACCGATATTTAGCAGCAATGGAGTTGTTGTCTGATTATTCGCTTGCACCTGAAAAATTGGGTTTTGTAGTGGATTGGCTAAAAAGCCAGCAAGACGAAAACGGACTATGGGATATGGGTTCTGCTGTTAAGGACGGCATTCACTTTCCACTGTCTGATTCGTGGCGTAAAATTGAGGACAGAAAGCGTGATTGCACTTCAAGGGTGATACGACTCTTAGATAAATTGGAGGTCGCAAAATGAACCAAATGTTTGATAAAGCCAAAACTTTCATCTACCGCAACGCCCGTCCGCTCGACTTAGCACGGTGGCAGTACCACTTTGAGAACGGCTCGAAAGAAGCCGTGTTAACCGCACTTGCTGCTTATCAGAATGAGGATGGCGGGTTCGGTCACGCCTTGGAAGCGGACGCTTGGAATCCAAACTCCGCGCCTATGCAAACGTGGACAGCAACGGAGATTTTGCAAGAGATTGATTTCACCGATGCCACACATCCGGTTATTCAAGGAATACTGCGCTACCTTGCAAGCGGACAGGAGTTCACGGGGCAGTTTTGGGACAATGCACCCAGTAGCAATAACGATTATCCTCACGCCCCGTGGTGGCACACCGAAAGCAATAGTGCTTGTCACCACTCTTACAATCCCACGGCTTGCCTTGCCGGATTTATCGTCCTCTTTGCTGACAAAGGAAGCGCACTTTATAAACTCGGCTGCCGTATTGCCAAGGAAGCATACGACGCTTACTTCGGACAGGATTTACTTGGCGATATGCATACGGCAGGCTGTTATATTCGCCTTTGGCAGTATTGCGAAGAAGCAGGTGTTCATGAAATAATTGACCTCCCCGCGCTCAAAGAAAAACTGTTGTTGCAGGTTAAATCCAGCATTACGCAAAATACCGCTGAATGGGAAACAGGATATATCTGCAAGCCGTCGCAGTTTTTCAATACTAGCAACAGTATTTTCTACGCTGACAACAAAAACATCGCCGACTATGAGTGCGAATATATCACCAAATCACAGCTTGTCGACGGTTCGTGGAATATCCCGTGGGGTTGGAATGGCTACCCCGAAGAGTGGGCTATAAGTAAGAATTGGTGGAAAGGTAACGGAGCGATTTTGTATATGCTATATATAAAGGGAATGGGGAGGCTAACATAATGACCCACAAAGGCACGGTTACGCTTGAAACAGAACGGCTTGTCCTCCGGCGGTTTGAACAGGATGATGCAGAGGCAGTATTCCGCAACTGGGCAAAAGACTCGGAAGTCACGAAGTACCTAATGTGGTTGCCGCACGAGAACGTAAGTGCGTCAAAAGATTGGTGCGAGCAAAATGCGAACTCCTACGCTAACGACAAGTATTATAGCTGGGTCATCGTCCCAAAAGCACTCAGCGAGCCAATCGGAAGCATTGGCGTTGTTAAGCTGGATGAAAAAACCTCAATGACGCATATAGGTTATTGTATTGGTAAGGCGTGGTGGCGGCAAGGTTACACAAGCGAAGCCCTTAAAGCCGTCGTAAAGTTCCTTTTTGAGGAGGTTGGCGTAAATCGCATTGAATCCCGCCACGACCCTCGCAATCCTAATTCCGGCAAGGTGATGGAAAAAGCGGGCTTGAAGTACGAAGGCTCACAAAGGCAGGCAGATTGGAACAATCAAGGCATATGCGATGCCTCTTATTATGCCATCCTCGCAGAGGACTATTTCGGCAAGGCGCAAGAAAGAAGTGTAACCATCGGCGACATATCCATCGACTGCTCTGACCCCATGCGGACGCGGGATTTTTACGCCTCTCTTACTGGCTGGGAAAAGCGCGAGGCTTACGGTTGCCCCGCCCTTGTCGGCGACAACGGCTTACTTTTGCTGTTTATGGGCTGTGATTTTGAGTTTGTCCCTCCCGTCTGGCCAGAAGAACCCGGCAAGCAGCAAAAACAGATGCATTTTAACTTTCAGGTTGATGACCTACCCTCCGCCGTGAAGGAAGCCCTCCTGTACGGCGCGACTAAAGCCGCCGCGCAATACGGCGAGGAGCATTTTATCACCATGCTCGACCCAGAGGGACATCCGTTTTGCCTTTGTGCGCGAAAGGATGAATCCAACCTGCAAACATCAATCGGCTGATTGGTGCTTTTTTGATAAATACTCTGTGATCACCGCACTACAGGAAATGTTGTTATAATCTTCATGCGGTATACTTAAGCCACCGTACGGAGGAGGGACGCCATGCAGATACCCGAAATAATCAAATCCAGTCTCGACTATATCGAGCAGAATCTTAAAACCGACATAACGGCTGAGGAACTGGCGAGAATGGCGAATTACTCGACATTCCATTATTACCGCCTTTTTTCATCAGTGATGGACTCGTCTGTTTCGAGCTATATTCTGAAGCGCCGACTTGATCATGCGCTTAGTGAAATCGCTGATGTGCGGAAAGCCATTGACGTCGTGTTGGAGTATGGATTTGACACCTACGCCGGGTTTTATAAGGCATTCGCCAAGATGTATGGCTGCTCTCCGAAAAAGTATCTCTCGATTTATCAGCAACACAAACCTAAAAAACCGGAGGTGGTAGATATGTATACTGAAAAGGAACTGCGAAAAGTTCTTGAAAATTGGGATGTCGAAAAGGGCTTGCCGATTGGCGACATCTATATTATGGATGGAGCGAAGGTATCAGGCAGCGTTTGGACCGTCGGAAACAACTACATCCTGAAAACCGGCGACCGCGTAAAGCTCATGAAAAACCTGAAGGTCGCAAAAGCGCTTTCAAAACAGGGCTTTGCCTCATCCCTTCCTGTGCTTACGAAAACAGGAACCGAATATCTGGACGGCAAGGAGATTTTCGTTCTGACACATGGAATTAAAGGGAATCCGCTCCCCAAGCCCGATAGATTCGGCAACGACAGAATCAACTTCGGCATAAAATACGGGAAAAGCATCGCAGGGCTACACAGAGCGCTCAAGGAAGTACAAAACGAAGTCTCGCCGGACGAAGTCAATCTGTACCAAAGCGTTACCGGTTGGGCGCTTCCGAATGCGCGCCAGCAAAATGTGCAATGGAGCATGGGACTCGATGAGGAATTCTTCAAGGATTACATCGATTCTTTGGGAAACTGTATGAAAAGCTGCCAAAGCAGCTCATTCACCGCGACCCCAATCCGAGCAATATCCTGTTTGAGAACAGCGAGGTGAGCGGATTCATAGATTTCAATTTGAGCGAAGTCAGCGTCCGTTTATGGGACACCTGCTACTGCGCGACCGGCATATTATCCGAATCAAGCGACGAAGCATACGAAAAATGGCTCGATATCCTTAACGGGATTCTGCGTGGTTACGACAGCGAAGGCAAGCTGACCGAAGAAGAAAAGCAAGCTGTGTTTTATGTTATTTGCTCTATCCAAATGATTTGCGTCGCTTACTTTGAAAGCCACGAGGAATTCAAACAGCTGGCTAAAACAAACCGCAAAATGCTCATGTATATCGCGAATAACAAGGCAAAAATCCAGCAGATATTCTGACCGTTGTTGTGACGCCAATAGTACCAGCAGGCTACGAGTTTTCAACTCACAGCCTGCTGGTATTTTGGGCTTCAGTTTTTACCGGAATCCCAGTCCTTATATAGTCCTGCGATTACCTGTTCGATTGGAGCTTTTTTTATTTCGACGTCCCGAACCCCTTCCACTG
>CAYGHY010000233.1:0-4734 GCA_964349435.1 uncultured Oscillospiraceae bacterium | reverse complement strand
TGCCTGTAAAGCTCATGACCTGGGAAAACAAATTCGTTTCGGATTCTAGTTACAGGCACAGCGATCCGCTCTTTATCCCTTTGAAGAAGGGAGAGAATAAGCTTGGCTTCAGAGTGGAAGAAGGAAGTGTTTTGATTGGTGATATTTCCCTTTGGCCGGAGGAGACGGTAAACGATTATACTCCTCAGGAGGCAACAGGAGACAGCACAATTGTCATTGAAGCAGAAAATATCACTTGGAGGAATGACCCTGCCATAAGACCGTCCAGCGAGTTTAATGTAGAATTGACCCCATATAAAACCGATAAAAAGGTTCTGAATATTGTAGATTCCCGTTCCTTTAAAACATCAGGCCAGAAAATAGAATATCTTTTTACAGTCGACAAAGCAGGTAGCTACTACATCGGATTCAATTACAGACAGAACGGGAAAATAGATTTCCCCGTATTTGTTGATGTTCTAATTGATGGTAAAGTTCCGTTTCGACAGATGAAGGCGATCCCTTTTGATTACACGGCAAGTTTTACAGAAAAATTTCTGAAGGTTCAGGACACAAATGAGAAAATCTCTGTATATCTGGAAAAGGGCAGCCATGTCATTAGTATAGCATTGACGCTCGCACCTTTGACCGGTGTGATCGAAACTCTGGAGGACACAATAAGCGAGATTAATGGCCTGTCCATGGAAATTTCCAAGTTGGCCGGCAATAAAAAAGACAAGTACAGAGATTTTGAGCTGGTAAAGTACCTTCCTGATGTCGAAGAAAGACTAACAGGCTGGGCGGACAGATTGAATGCGCAGTATGAATACATCAAGAAATTCAGCCCGAATAAAAGGAAAATTGGCGTATTTTCATCCCTGTACATTGCTGAAAATCAGCTTAGAGATCTGGCAAGAAATCCTGACAGGCTTCCATACAGAATAAGTGAACTTTCGACCGGCAGGGGATCTGTCATGCAGCACCTTGCAAATCTCATACAGAGCATAAACATAAATTCGCTTGGTCTTGACAGGGTATATCTCTTTCAGCAAGCGTCATCATTACCAAAAAGAGCAAATTTCATTGTTAAACTTGCAGAAGGCGTTAAAAGGTTTTTCCTGTCCTTTGGCAGCCAGGCCTATTCAACCGGCTACACTAAGCCGGATCGTCTGCAGGTATGGGTAAACAGACCAAGACAGTATGTGGAAATACTTCAAAATATGGTCGATCGTAGTTTTACACCAAAGACAGGAATTCAAGTAGACTTATCCCTAATGCCTGATCAGAACAAGCTGGTTCTCTCCAATGCAGCCGGAGAAGCGCCTGATGTGGCAACAGCAGTTCATTTCGTTTTGCCGTCGGATCTCTCAATAAGAGGTGCGCTGCAAGAGTTAAATGGATTTGAAGGCTTTGAGCAGATAGCCGGGAGATTTCCAAAGGGTCTTCTGGTACCATCTATGATTGACAAGAGTTTATACTCGATTCCGGAGACGATGAATTTCTGGGTTCTGTTTTACAGGAAGGATATCCTGCAGGCGCTTAACCTGCCTGTTCCCCAAACAATGGACGACGTCAGGGAGTCATTGCCGGCGCTGCAGAGAATGGGCATGAATTTTTATTATCCCACTGCAGGCATGGCATTTAAGATATTTGCCGCTACAATGCCCCCAATTTTTCAAAACGAAGGGAGCTTTTACGGAAATACGCTTGGAAAAACGACGCTGAATAGCGAAAAATCTATAAACGGAATCAGGGAACTCACCGAGCTTTCCACCATTTATAACGCGCCAACTGATGTGCCTAGTTTTTACCAGCGCTTCAGGGATGGAACTGTGCCGGTTGGGATTGGAGAATATGTGATGTATAATCTTCTGATCAATGCAGCGCCGGAAATAGCTAATTTGTGGGATATAGCCCCATTTCCGGGAATACCTGACGAGAAGGGAGAAATCCAGAGATGGTCGACTGGCGGTGCGGAAAATTGCATTATTTTCAAGAGCTCTGACAAAAAAGAAGCGGCCTGGGAATATATCAAGTGGTGGACCTCCAAAGAAGCACAGGTGGAATTTGGCCAAACTCTGCAGGCGTCCTACGGCCGCGAGTATATATGGAACACTGCCAATCTTGAAGCATTTCAGGAACTGCCCTGGATCCACCGGCACAAGAAGGTCATCTTGGAGCAGGCGAAATGGCTTGTAGAACCGGCAAGGGTTCTTGGTACATATATGCTTGAAAGAGAGCTCAGCAATGCTTATGTATCAACCGTTGTTGACGGAAAGACATTAAGATCCGCAGTTGATCTGGCTGTCAAGCGTATTGATAAGGAAACATTCAGAAAGCTGGAGGAGTTTGGATATAAGAAGGGAGATACTACTATCAAGCCCTTTATTGTACCTCAAATTGATGAATTGAAGGGGAGAAACTCAGATGAGCAGAAGTAAAATTAACCCGTACCTGTTTTTACTCCCATATGTATTACTCTTTACGATTATAATAGTAATTCCAATATCTCTTGCAATTCTGTTATCACTTACAAATTTTAATGCTATTCAGCTTCCAAAAATAGTAGGACTGTTGAATTATATCAATCTGTTAACCAGGGATGAAACGTTCATGCAGTATGTATTGCCCAATACAATAGCCTTTGCACTGATAGTCGGGCCCAGTGCATTTTTCCTTTCATTCCTGCTTGCGTGGTCCCTGGCTCAGATTCCAAAAGGCCCGAGGACGATTCTGGCATTGATTCTTTACTCGCCCTCAATGACTTCGGGTGTTGCAATTGCCATTGTATGGAGAATTCTTTTCAGTGGCGACCAGTCAGGCTATATCAACAGCTTGCTGTTAAGAATGGGCTTGATAACCGAGCCTGTGGTTTTCCTGATGTCTACTCAGTACCTAATGCCCCTCATGATACTGGTAACACTCTGGAGCAGTATGGGTGTTGGTTTTCTTGCCATGCTTGCAGGCGTATTGAATGTTGACGAATCCTTATATGAAGCCGGTGCCATTGATGGTATCAGAAACCGGGTTCAGGAGATGATTTATATAACCATTCCATCCATGAAGCCTTTAATGCTTTTTGGTGCGGTAATGTCAGTTGTCGGCACGTTTCAGGCAGGTGCAATCGGTGTGCAGCTGAGCGGCGGCAACCCTACCCCGCAATATGCCGGTCAGCTGATGGTCAACCATATAGAGGATTACGGCTTTATAAGATATGAGATGGGATATGCTGCGACAGTATCTGTAGTACTCTTGATTGTCATATACGTATTTTCATACTTCTCGAGAAAATTGTTCAGCGAACAGGATTAAGGAGGAACAAGATGGCGCTATACGGAAATAAGATGAATCCGAAAAGATTTCATAAGAGTCAGTTGAAATTTTATGCTTATTTGATTCCGATGGCTTTGTTTATGGCCTTGCCTATTGTTTTCATAATCTCGCATGCTTTTAAACCGATGGATGAGTTGTTTGCTTTTCCGCCCAGATTTCTAGTCTCAAAACCGACACTGGATAATCTGAGAAATCTGTTCATATCCGCCCAGAGTTCAACCATACCTATCAGCAGATATGCCTTTAATAGTGTAATTGTAACAGTGATAGTTGTTTTCCTTTCGGTGCTGCTATCGTCCATGGCAGGGTATGCACTGTCAAAAATGCGTTTCAAGGGGAAAAGAATGCTGTTTGAGATAAATAATATGGCATTGATGTTTGTTCCTGTAGCAGTTATTATTCCAAGGTACCTGACCGTAAACTTTCTGGGGATTGATAACACTTATCTTGCACATATTATTCCAATTATTGCCATGCCGATAGGATTGTTCCTGATTAAACAGTATATTGACCAGATACCGGATTCTTTGATTGAGGCGGCATTTATTGATGGCGCAGGGGATTTTGCGATTTACAGAAGCATAATTGTACCTGTGATCATGCCGGCATTAACAACGGCAGCTATTCTTGCATTCCAGGCTGTCTGGAACAATCTGGAAGGGTCTGCTCTGTTCGTGACAGACGAGAGCTTGAGAACTTTGAACTTCTATATGAATACTCTCGCTGCCGGAACAAATGTTTCTGCAGGCCAGGTGGCCGCACTCGGGTCTGTTCCTGTGGCTGGGCAGGGAATGGCGGCTGCGGCAGGTATGATTATGTTTTTCCCTAACCTAATCCTTTTTATTGTTCTACAGAGTAACGTTATGAATACCATGGCTCATTCTGGATTGAAATAGGTGGCGGCAATGAAAAAAATCACCAAGCATTTTTTTATCAGTTTAATATCTATACTTGTAGCGGCTGTTGCAGGCAGTACTGTTGTTTATGCAGAAGCTTCATACAGAACCTGGACGCAGGATGGCTACTACAATTATGTTGAAACACAGACCGCATACATGCCGGTTGGTTCTATCTCCAAAATCGGTGATTTGTCGATGGAGAAGCCATCAGATATGCTGATTGACGATAATGGCCTCCTGTATGTGGCAGATACAGGAAACAGAAGGATTTTGGTTTCCACAAAGCAGGGTGAACTGGTGAAGGTTATCGGCGAAGGTGTTTTGGGAACGCCCGTGGGATTGTTTGCTGCGCGGAATGATACTTTATATGTAGCTGATGAGTCAAAAGAGAAGGTTTTCGTATTCTCTAAAAACGGTGACCTTATCAAGGAGTATCGCAAACCCGATCACCCGTTGTTTGGAAAAAGCAGCGCTTTTAAGCCGCAAAAACTGGTGCTGGACAAGAGAGGCAATATATATGTAC